>NZ_LR215043.1:0-300000 GCF_900660705.1 Mycoplasmopsis columbinasalis | reverse complement strand
TATAGAGTTGTGCGTATTTTCCATTCAATTCCATTAATTCTGAATGTGTTCCTCTTTCTATAATTTTGCCATGGTCAACAACTAAAATTAAGTCAGCATTCACGATGGTGCTAAGCCGGTGCGCAATAATTAAACAAGAACGATTTTCGATTAAAAAGTCCATTGTTTTTTGAATTTGTGCTTCCGTTATTGTGTCAATACTACTTGTAGCTTCGTCCAAAATAGTTATTGGATGATTAGAAATTAAAGAACGAATGATAGAAATTAACTGTTTTTGCCCGTGGCTTAAATTAGAAGCATTTGATTCTAACATAGTATCTAATTGTTGAGGCATTGGATCTATGAATGATCTGCCTGTAATTTGATCTACTTTATTGTAAATTTCTTCATCAGTAATATTTTCATTAAAAAGACGCAAATTATCACGTAACGTAGCATTAAAAATGTAAGTATCTTGTAACACCATATCGATGTGTTTTCTTCAAGAATCATCTTTAATGCTTTGAACTTCTTGTTCATCAATAAAAATTTGGCCTTTAGTTGGTACATAGAATTTAGCTAAAAGTTTAGCAATCGTGGTTTTACCTGAACCAGTGTGGCCGACTAAAGCAACAGTTTGACCTGGTAAAATTTTAAAATTAATATTTTCTACAGCAAGTTCGGTAGTGGAGCCATTGTAGCCAAAGGCAACGTCACGAAATTCCACTAGCCCTTGTTTATAGTCTAATTCATTTAATTCATCTTGATTGACAGGCAGCTTTTGATTGAGTAATTGTTGTAAACGATAAATGCTACTCAAACCTTGTTGAACACTGCTGATTAAGTCTAAAATTTGAATAATAGTATTACTTACATTATTAATGTAAATAGTAAAAGTAACTAAAAGGCCTGGAGTTAATTGCTGAATGCCACCACTATTGATGTTATTGAGAATTAAGTATGAACCTAACGCAATAATAATCAAAATGTTAATGTGCTTCATGAATTGTGACAATGGATAAGTCAAAATATTTCTTTTAGCACTTTTTAAATTTGGTTTTACTAAAGCTTTGTTATAAGCATCAAAATTCTTCGAGATTTTCTCTTGTTGTTTTGTTAAACGGATTAAAGCAAAAGCGTCAAAAACCTCTTCTAAATAACCTTGGAAATCACCAAAAGCGTATTGTTGTTGAATAAAGAAGCGTTGATTTTTGCGAATGATTAAATACATAATCGTCAAAGAAATTAACATTAAACCAATTGCCACACTAGCAAGAATTGGTGAATAAATAAACATTAACACAAACACAAAGGTAAACTCTAACGTGATATTGATCATTTCTGAGAAAAAATTCAATAAGGCTTGTGTAATGTTGACAATATCATTTGTGAGCAACGACATAATGTCACCAGTTTTCTTACTGTCAAAATATGAAATGGGCATTTTTTGAATTTTTAAGTAGCTTTCTAATAATAGTTCATAAGAAAGTTTAAGCACAGCACTATAAAAAATTCGATTTTGAGCAATTTTGAGACATTTATGCAAAATGTACATCAAACTCAGCAAGAAAATTAAAATCGCAAAAGTTTTGTAGTCGAAGTTTACAAAATCAATATGAGTAAATCGTGAGTCAATAATATAACCGACAAAGTAAGTAGCGCCATTAGTAATTACAGGTACCAAAATTGAAACAGTAATACTAACAAATCACATTAATGGTGAAAATTTAATTCTTTGTAAAAATCTAAAAAAGTCTTTAACACTCAGTTTATGCAAATCATTTTTAGAATTAAAGAGATAATGATGTCTACGCATTTAACTCCTTTTTGTTTTGACTTTCATAGATTTTTTGATAATAAGGGTTATTTGCAAGTAAATTTTCATGTGTGTCAAAACCTACTAATTCTCCTTGGTCAAGAATTAGAATTTTGTCGCAATGTTTAATTGAACCAATTCTTTGGGCAATAATTAACATTGTCGTGTCTTTGTAGTAATTTCTTAATTTATTTCTAATTTCAAAATCAGTTTTATTATCAAGCGCGGATGAAGAATCATCTAAAACAAAGAGTTTAAGGTTTTTACTTAAACCTTGTGTAATTGATAAACGTTGTTGTTGACCTCCAGACAAATTTTTGCCTTTTTGTCCAAGTGGATAATCAAATTGTTCTTTAAATTCGTAAATATAATCACAATTAGCAATATCTACAACTTCGCGAACATCAGCTTCGGTGTAATGTGAATTTCTAAAAGTAATGTTTTCGAGAATAGTTCCGCTCAAAACTTTTGATTTTTGCAAAATTATTGATAGTTTTGAATAATAGTCATCCAAATTAACTTCAGCTAAATCTACGTTATCAATGAGAATTCTGCCTTGTCCCGGTTCTAGAGCATATTCGCGTGCAATGAGTTTAATAAGTGTGCTTTTACCACTGCCTGTTTTACCAATAATTCCGATTGACTGTCCACTTTGAATTTTGAAACTAAGATTTTTTAACACTTGGCGCGGCACTTTGTTTGCCTCTTGTGTTGGATAAGCAAAACTAACATTTTCAAATGTAATTGAAATATTATTAACAATTTTGCCATCTTTGTTCATTGGAATCGCAGGTTGTTCATTGAAGATTTCTAAGAATCTTTGCGCCGTTGGTTTAGCCCGCACCACACGATTGCTTGCAAACATAGTTCAAGAAACAGCGCCCGAAACCGAACCAAAATAGCTAGTAAATTGATAGATGTTACCAACTAAATTCATTTGTGCATCAGTCATCTGATTTTTAATTAAGAAACCAACAATAATAAATAAAAGTGAAGTTCCCAAAGCACTAATCAAATCGATTAATGGTCAAGCAGTCCCGCCAAGTAAGTTTGCTTTTTTCCCTATGTTATAGTTATTTTGGGCTTTTGCTAGAAAATTTTGATATCTTGTGTTTTCCAAGTTATATGACTTAATTAAAGTGATTGCACTAACATCTTCTTTAGCAACATCATTAATAGCATCAAGCGAATAATTTTCTTTTCTATACAAAGGAAAGAGTTTTTTAATAATAAAGAATGAACCAAGTATGGTTAAAGGAATTACAACTAAAAGAGTGATTGAAAAATAAATATTAGTTAAAACCGCGAAAACAATACCTCAAACGCACAATAAAATTGAGACAAAAAAGTCCCTAAAAATAGTGCTTAAACCATCTTGAAGTTTGCTAATATCATTGGTAAAACGTGTCAATAATGTTCCACTTGTATATTTTTCGATGTTACTTTGACTTAAATAAATTAAATGATTAAAAAGAATTTTCCTAATTTCGTAAGCAGCTAAAATGCCAAATTTTTTACTAAGATAACTAGAAGTAAATCATGTTGCAATAAATACAATAATAATACTAAGAGTAATAATGATTAAGTAAGTTAAAGTTTGGTTATAACCATTGGTTTTAATGGTTCAAAATATTAAATTGATACTATTTACTTCACTATTAGTTGAAATTGAGATTAACTGTTTCACAATTGAAGGCAGATACATTGATAAAAAAGGCTGAATGCAAGAAAAAATAACAGTTAAAACAGCAAATCATTTTAGTTTAGTAGAAAGCATCTTAAAAATTTTAAGCATCGTCTTCCTTTATTAAATTTTAACTTTACGATGAATTTTTACTTCAGGAGTTGGGATTTTGCTTTCTTCACGTAAAGTTTTTAAATTTTGTTTATTTAATTCTTCTTCTTTTTCAATTTTGGCAATTAGGTTATCGAAATATTTTGAACCATATGAAAGATTTACGTATGAATTTTCTGGTTCAGGTTGTTTTTGAAGCATTTCCAGTTCAATTATTAAATTATCAAGCGGTTGTGTTTCAAGTGGTTTTCAGTCAGAAACATAAACAGTTTGATTAATGTCTTGAGCAAAATCAATGTTAATATCATCAATAAAATTATTGTTTGGCACGATGTGATTAAAAAGTTCAAAGTCTTTTTTTAACTTATCGTCTTCCTTAAGTAAGTTATAAAGTAATGATTTCGTACTATAAGGTTTTTGTTCATTTATTAAGTAATCAAAATTCTTTTTATGTTTCGACATAAAAGAAATTATAGTAATTTCAAACACGAATGTTTTATTTTTAAAAAAATAGTTTCGACAATAAATTTGGCGTTGTTTGTTAAGTTATTTAGTTCTTGTGGATTTTTTTGTGTTTATTTTGCTGCACTATCTTTTAATCAAATAAAAAATAAAAAACACAGTCGCCCGACCGCGTTTTTTCTAGTGAGAAATTTTATCTGAAATGGTTTTAGCTGCAATTGCGCCATCAGAAGCAGCTGTGACAATTTGGCGAACTTTTTTCTCACGAATGTCACCGACTGCAAAGAGTCCAGGTACACTAGTTTCCATATCATCATTAGTTATAATAAAACCTCTGTCGTTTGTAATGTTTAAATGTGCAAAAGTTTTATTGCTTGGAATAAAACCAATGAATGGGAAGAAACCATCAACAGCTAATTCGAGTTCCTTACCTTGGTGGTCAATAATTGCTGATGCGATTACTCTTTCACCTTTAAGTTCTTTAATTTGCGATGACATAAAAATTTCAACATTTGGTAACTTACCTAAGTCTTCAACTAATTTAGCTTCAGCAATAAAGTGGTCATCTTTGACTACTAAATAAACTTTTTTTGCTAGTTTAGCAAGGTAAGTTGATTCTTCAACTGCGCTATTACCACCACCAAGTGTTAAAACAACTTTGTCTTTGTATAAAGGACCATCGCAGGTTGAACAGAAACTAATGCCCCCCATCTTAAATTTTTCATAATTTTTAATGAAAGTTGGTTCGCGGTGCACCATACCAGTAGCAATAATCACGAAATGACTTTTCACTACAGCACCATTAGCTAATTCAATGGTAAATTGACCATTGTCCAATTTGTTAATTTTGTTGACTTCACCGAAAACGTCATCAGCCCCAAAGGCTTTGGCGTGTTCAAACATTTTTAGTGCTAAGTCATAACCTTCAACAGTTTCAAAACCTAATCAGTTTTCAATTTTTGATGTTTGCACCATTTTACCGCCTGGTGCAGCCTTTTCAATTACCGCAGTACGTAAACCTGCACGTGAAGCATAAAGCGCAGCGTTAAGTCCTCCTGGCCCTGATCCAATTATTACAACATCATAAAGTACATCATAAAGCATTGTTTGTTACCCCCATTTTTGTTAAGTATTCAGTTGGAAATATTATATGTTTTTTTAAGTCTGGAAAAATAAAAAAATGGCAAAAAGTGCCATTTTGAATGTTTTAAACGTTAAAAAATGATATTTTTGCTTTTTAAGCACTTTGTGTAGCTTGTGATTTTTGTCATTTTTTGTTAGGTGCTTTACGAAACAAGTCCGCAAATCTAGTGCCTAAAACTTTGATGGTTGTACGATTAATTCAAGCTGCGTATTTTTCTGGATGTGCGTATTCATGATCAGTTCAACGTCCTCTTTTGACTTTGACATAGTGCACGTTGTTGACAAATTCGAAGAAAATAAACGCAAGCGTGCCCGCAATAATGAATAAAATTGCTGCAATCGAATAAATCGCGTATGCATTTTCACGTAATGGTTCCATTGCCATTCTCACTAAACCATACCAAATGAAGTAGAGTGCAGCTGTAGAACCAGGTTTGAAAGTACCAAGTAAGTTAAAAATTCACACAATTACTAAGTAACCAACTAAGTTAGCGATTGCTTCGTAAAGGAAGAGTGGATATCTATAAAGTCCAATCACACCCATTGCTTCTGAAACTGAGTCACTAATATACATGCTAGCAGCAAAAGTTTTACCAAAGGCTAACACACTGGCACCGCTAAAGTCTACTTTACCGTAAAGTTCGTGGTTTGCATAGTTACCTCAACGACCAATGACTTGTCCAATTAGTATGCAAGGAATAATAATTGAGGCTACTTTGCGAATATCGAGTTCACGACGTTTGACATAAACATAAATGAAATCACCAATAAAGGCAAAGACCACGCCACCTTGAATACTCAAACCACCTTCCCAGATGGCATACCACCTACTAAAGTCAAAGGTGTCACGCTTGTACAAGGCTTCTTCCACTAAGTCTCACAACCGAGCACCAATAAGGGCAAGTGGAATGGTAATTAAAATGAGTACCATTAAGTGTTCAATTTTATATTTTTGGCGTTTTCAGAAGATAAAAATGGTAAGAATTGATGCTAAAATCCCTAACAACATCGTGAGTGAGTACACTCTCACTTCAAAACTACCAACGCTAAAGAGAATACCACCTGAACCAGCCGCGTAGGCAACTTCGGGTGTTCAAATTGCTTGATTAGCCATTGACGAGCTCCTTTCGAGAAATAATTTGTTCCAGTACTGACACACCATCTTTCCGAGCAAGAAAAGTACTTACGGCTGCTTCAATTAAGGTTCCTGAAGAAAAACCGTTTTTGACTGGAATGCGAATTAGTGGTAAAGAACCATCCAAAATTTCATAACGTAAATTATCAGTACCTAAACGATCAAAAATTACATTTTCTTCATTGGCTTGTACTAATTCCACAACTAAATCAATCACAGCACCTTCAGCAATCGATTTAATACCATAAGTATACTTGATGTCAATAAGTCCAAGTCCTCTCACTTCAAGAAAATTCCGTGTGAGTTCAGGGGCAATACCATAAAAATTTGAGCCAATGTGACGAATTAAGACAGCGTCATCACTAATAAAAACGTGTCCTTTTTGAATTAATTCTAAGGTTGCTTCACTCTTACCAACACCACTTTTACCGGTGATCAGCACACCAGTGCCACCAAGGGTGATTAAGCAACCATGAACTTGCACTTCAGGTGAGAAAAAATCGTTGAGGTACGTACCAATAGTCACTATAATTGTGTTGGTGCTATTTTTGCTTCAATATACAGGTACTTTGTAGGAGTCAGCTAACGTAATAATTCAGTTAAAAACTTGTTCTTTAACTCCACGCGACAAAATTAAGAGCGGTGGTTGTTTTTTGAGAATCCGAGCAATAATTTCTTTTGCTTGTTTTTCACCTAAGCCTATAAAATAGTTATTTTCGCTTTCACCTCAACAAATAACATTGTCGTGGTAAGATTTTGTAACTTCAATGCCGGCGAGTTCTAGTCCAATTTGTTTAACCGCTGGAGCTAAAATATCTTTATAATTTAAGTCAGTAGCTCGATTACTGAGGGTGAGTTCAAACTTGTCTAGTAGCCGTTTAACATTAATTTTCTTTTGATCCATAACAACCTGTATTAAAAATAAAATATATTATACTTAAAATTAGTTTTTAACCCGATTATTAAATTAACGCACTCAAACCGCAGTTTTTGCTTTAAAATTAAGTGCATATTCTTTTGCTTTATTTTCTTAACTATAATAATCTTTAATAATTATCTTAATTAAACACGGAAAGGAAGATATGACACCAACAAGATTGATTCCGATTGGTGGTGTGCAGGAAATTGGTAAATCTACTTTGTTGGTAGAACATGAAAATCATATTTTTATCATTGACGCCGGAATAAAATTTGCCGACATTGCCACAACAGGAATTCGTGGCATCATTCCTGATTACCAATATTTACTTGAAAGATACCAAAACATTGAAGGTTTGTTCATCACCCACGGACACGAAGACCACATTGGGGGCGTGGTGTACTTGCTTAAACAAGTGCCACTCAAAAAGATTTTTGCGCCTCGAATTGCAATTCAATACTTTAAAGCAAAATTTGATGAACACAAAATTGACACTAAAAAAATTGAATTTATTGAAATTGAAAAAGATTCTGTGTTTAAATTTGGCAATTGTACCGTAGACTTTTGAACAGCTCAACACTCAATTCCGGACGCTTTTGGAATTCGCATTACCACACCAAATGGTTCGTTAATGTGCACTGGTGACTTTAGATTTGACTATAACCCAATTGGACAATATTTTACTGACTTTGCCAAACTCGACCAAATGGGTAAAGAAGGTCTTGACATTTTATTAAGTGATTCGACTAACGCAATGCACCCAATGCATTCGCCAAGTGAAAGTGACATTCTCATTGATATTGAAAAATATATGCGTCAAGCAACTAAAAAGACCATTGTCACTGCGTTTGCGTCAAATCTTACCAGGGTAAAAGTTATCATTGAATTAGCAGCTAAACTCAAGAAAAAAGTAATCACCTTTGGTCGTTCGATGGTGCAAGGTGTTAAAATCGGGCGTAAACTTGGCTACATCAATGTGCCAAATGATGTATTTGTGGAAAAAAGAGATTTACCAAATGTACCAAGCAATAAATTAGTCATCTTAACCACTGGTTCCCAAGGTGAACAACTAGCGGCGCTTTCAAGAATGAGTTACGGTAAACATGCAACTGTGCGGATTGAAAAAGGTGATATGGTTATCTTTTCATCATCACCAATTCCTGGTAACAGAATAGTGATCGAGTTATTGGTCAATCGTTTAGCTAAATTAGGCGCAATTATTAAAGAAAATGGTGTTGACGGTTACTTGCATACATCTGGGCACGCTTACAAACACGAGCATGACAAAATTTTTCAACTAACCCGTCCAAAATACTTTTTACCTTACCACGGGGAATATCGAATGTGTATGGTGCACGGTCAAAGCGCTGTGCGTAATGGCGTGAATCCAAAAAATATCATTATTCCTGAACTTGGTTGTGTTTATCATTTAGAAAATCACAAAGTATATAAAACAAACGAAAAGATTAATTTCGGCCCAATTTATATTGATGGTTTTAACACTTTAAACCTAAATTCTAGCATCGTACGTGAAAGAGCAAAACTTGGTGAATCGGGTTTTGTTAACGTCTTAATTGTAATTGACCGGAAGAATAACGATATTCCAGGACGTTCAACAATTATTAGTCGTGGCAGTTTCTTTGTTAAAAATTCATTAAAAATTGTTAACGAAGCTAAAAGAATCGCCCACGGTGCAGCACTTTATTACGTTAAAAATACACCAAATTGGTCTTTAAGTGAATTAAAACAATTAATTACTGAGCGTTTAGAAAACTTTTTCTATAAAGAAAAACGCCGTAGACCAATAATTATTCCGACTATTGTGTTTCTAAATGAAGATTTAGATGATGAATTTGCTAACACCAAAATTCAATTTAGTCGTGGCACTAATAAAAACAAAGAAAATGTCAACGACGAAGAAGCTGCAGAAGTTTACAAAATGCTCAAACAAGTTAAAAGCGAAATTTTTGGTTCTATTGACGAAATTTCTGAAGATATTCACGACGAAGAAGATGAAGAATAGTTTGCAAATATTCCTATAACATAGGATTAAATTAAACATAACTTAGTCCAACTAAGTTATGTTTTTTCTTTGTTCAAAAACACAAATTAGAATAAAAAAACCTTTGCTAGACAAAGGTTTAATTAGTAGTAGTTTGCTTAAGTACTAAAGGTTTATTTATACAATCACTTGTGAGTTTGCTTCAGTTGGTTTTGAATTCTTCACTAGCTAGATAGTCATCATAAGCTTTTTTAGTGCTTCATCTTTCGACTAAAACAGCATTTGTTGGGTCTTTTCAAATCGCATCTGCTGAAAGATTGAGTGGTTGTTTTTTGAGGTTTTTAAGAAAAACTTCAAAATTTGTATCAAAATTTGCTTTAACGTCTTCTTTGATTTTCAAATTTTTAATAACAAGATAAATCATTACTTCAACCTTTCGTATAGCATAAATTGTTTTGCAGGAATTACATTATCAAACTTGTGAAAATCTAGTAACGCATCTTTATCGAAATTAGTCACACCAAGTGCTGTTGCAACTTCAGCAATTTTTCTTGGCAGAGAAACTTGTAAGGCAAATGCAACAGCATAAATTCCATTTAATAAACGACTTAAAACTAAACTTAATTCTGGTAAATTATTAGTTAATTTTCAAGGCATAGTCTTGTCAATATACTTATTAAGTTTGTCAGAAAGTTCAATTGCAAGCTTTAAGCCTTTATCAAAGTGAAATGCGTCCATTGCTGTAACATAGTTGTCTAAGAAACTTTTGATTTCATTTTCAATCTCTAAATGCACTTGTTCATTACTTGTTTTGTAAACAATTCCGTGGTCAAAAGAGTTTGAAAGCATCTTTAGTGTTCTTGAAATTAAATTACCAAAATTGTTCACTAAGTCTGCATTTACTACTTCTTTAAGTTTTTCCTCGCCGAAGTTAGCGTCTTCGCCAAAAATTACTTGCGATGCAAAATAATACTTAATCATTTCATCATCAAACTTATTAAATAAAGTATCAGGTTCAATTACGTTATGCAATGATTTTGACATTTTACGACCATCTTTATCTCTCAGTAAACCGTGACTAATGATAGTTGTTGGTTGTCTCAAACCAAGAGCTTCAAGAAACATTGGTCAGTAAATAAAGTGAAAACGTGAAATTTCTTTTCCTAAAATATGCACAATTTCAGTTCCGTTTTCTCAGTATTTCACATAATCAGCAGCTTTTGGGTTACTTGGTGAATATCCTAAAGTAGTTACGTAATTGAAAAGAGCATCTAGTCAAACATAAAGTGTGTGGTGAAAGTCTTCTTTAATCGGAATAGCTCACGCAACATTAGTTCTAGTGACAGATAAATCTTCAAGTCCTTCGTTGACAAAATTATTAAACATTTCGTTAACTGTTTTTTGTGGTAACAAAAAGTTAGGGTGAGTTTTGACATATTCAACTCATCATGCTTGCATTTTTTTGATTTTGAAGAAGTAACTTTCTTCGCTCATCACGGCCAACTTATGTCCTGATGAAGGGTGAAAATATTCGCCATCCTTGAACACTGCCTGATTTTTAGCTAAGAATTCTTCATCTTCAATTGAATAAAGCCCTTCATATCTATCTTTATAAATAAAATCATTTGCTAAAAATCAGCTAAAAACTTGTTTCACAGCTTCTTCGTGATGTGCTGAAGTGGTACGACTAAAGTAGTCATAATTGATATCTCATTTTGCTCACATTTGTTTGCAAGTTTCGACTAACTCATCAACAAATTGTTTTGGTTCTTTATTTTGCGGTTTTGCCTTGTTGGCAATTTTTTGTCCGTGTTCATCGCTACCTGTTAAAAATTTAGCATCATAACCTTGAGATTTTTTGTAGTTAGCGATCGTTCAAGCCATAATTGTGCAATATAAGTGTCCTATATGTAAAGGACCTGAAGCATAATAAATTGGTGTTGTCACATAAAAAGTTTTTTTGCTCATAACTCTCCTTACAATTTTGGATTTTTTATTGGCTTATAAAGTTTTTTGATTGAATCTAAATATTGATGATCAATTTTATTATTTGGGTCATGTAAGTATAAATTTGGTAAAAAGTGAACACCTCAACCTGCTTGATATCTAGCTTCCACTAAAACAAGTTTTGGTTTATCATCAAGTCTCGGTAGAATAAATTGAATTCTTTTTGGCTCAAATTTATACTGACGCATCAAACAGAAACAATCAACAAGACGTTCAACTGGCAGAACCATTGTTAAATATCCTTTTTGTTCAATTAATTTTGCAGATCCTTGAATGATTTGTTCCAGATTAAGTTTAACTTCGTGAGTGGCAATTAACATTTGTTCGCTCACTTGTGTGCTAACTTTCGTTTTTTCTACAGTGTAGAATGGTGGATTGCAAACAATTGAATCATATTTATTTGTGTCTTTTTTGATTTTTTGTTGTCAAAATTCATTAAAATCTTGGTGAATTAAATTGATTTGATCATCTTTTTTGTTTAGTTTGACATTAATTTCAGCTACTTCGATAGCCTCTTGTTGAATTTCGACTGCATCAATTCTAAGTTTAGGATCACGATCAGCGAGAAAAATTGCTAGTGCACCGTTATTGGTTCCGATTTCCAAAATGTTTTTGATTTTCTGATTTATAAAAACAAAGTTACCAAGCAGAATTGTGTCGACAGAATAATTAAACATATTTTTATCTTGGTATACGTAAAGTTCACTATCAAAACCAAGAGAGTTTTTTACTAGTTTTCGATCTTGTATTGTTTTCATATATATCTATGCTATAGTTTTATTTTCACAATTTGCTAACATTGCATCAACTTTGCCACTAATAATGTCTGCGTTGGTAATTATTACATCAACAAAATCGCCGAGTTTAAATTTTTTGTTATCTTCAGCAATTAGTTCAGTTTTGAGTTCATTAGCTTCATATTTTTCGTCGCACATATTTGAAATATGAACGAGCGCTTCAGTTTTGTTTTCAAATTCTACAAACATACCGAAAGCAACTATGCTCACAATTTGAGCTCTGAAAGTTTGTCCAATTTTGTTTTGTCAATACTCTGCATATTTAAGATCATTTGTGTCACGTTCGATTTGAATTGCTTGCTGTTCTGATGAAGAATTTTGAGCGGCGATTTTTGGCAATGATTCAGCGATTAAGTCCTTATTATAGTGGTTTTCGCCAAAAACCAAATCTCTTAAAATGCGGTGAATAATCAAGTCGGGGTAGCGACGAATAGGACTGGTAAAGTGACAATAGAATTTGCTTGCCAAACCAAAGTGACCAATATTGTTTGGATCATACAAAGCTTTTGACATTGTTCGCAAAAATAGTAATTCTAGAAATTGATCGTCTCTGATCATTTTTATGTCATTCACAACTTTTTGAAATGTTTTTGGTGTGACATTATTTCTGTCGAAATCAACCTTAATATTAAGTTCGTCTAAAACATTTAAAAAGTAATCTAATTTTTCTTCACTTGGTTTTTCGTGAACACGATAAAGTGCTGGGAATTTTAATTTAGTTAATTCAAAAGCCACAGCTTCGTTTGCACGCACCATAAAGTCTTCAATTAGTTTTTCTGAAAAACCACTCTCACTGACTCGAATGTCTTTGACAGTACCATCTTCATTCAAAATCAAATTAGGTTCTTTAATATCAAAATTGACATAACCTTCATCTTCTTTGAATTTGCGTACAATTTTAGAAAGTTCAATGGCATCATCCAACATTGCATTAAGTTTTTCGTCTTCGAATTTCTTGCCATCATTGATATATTCATTAACTCGATCATAAGTTAAACGATACTTTGAATTAATAATACTTTGTGAAAGTTTTGTTTCCAAAGTGTTACCTTGAGGATCAATTACCATCACGGCACTTAATGTGAATCTATCAACATTTGGATTTAAAGAACAAATTCCATTCGATAATTTTTCTGGCAACATAGGAATGACACGATCCATTAAGTAAATTGATGTACCTCTTTTTAATGCTTCAAGATCAATTTGACTCTTTTCGCGTACATAGTATGAAACATCAGCAATATGTACTCCTAATTCATAGTTTCCGTTTGGCAACTTTTTAACATTAATAGCATCGTCAAAATCTTTGGTGTCATTACCATCAATAGTAACAATTAATTCATTACGAAAATCTATTCTGTTTTGCGTTGGTTCGTTTTCAATTGAGTCTGGAATGTTTTGGGCTTCATTAAGCACTTCGGCTGGAAAGTATTCTGGTACGTTTTGTTCAGTAATGTAAGCTTTGACATAACACATTTTGTCATTTGTGTTAGTGATTGCTTTTTTAACCTGAATTAGATACAAACCTTTGTTTTTGTCTTTAGGTTGATTAACAAATTCAGCTAACACCACATCATTATTTTTAATTGGAACATCAGAACCCTGAATTTTGAGTTTAAAAGTGTTGTAAAGTTTGTTAATTGGATTAAAAATTGGTGGTCCCATTTTAGGTCAAATTACCACTCCGGTTAAAGTTTTTTTCTTGCGTTCAACAACTTTTTTTATGCGCGCAAAAGTTAAGTTAGCACCATCTTCAATTAAGTAAATTTCGCCATCAACCACATCACCGTTAATTCCGCCATTGAATTCTACTTTAGGCACAAAATAACTTTCAGTTTCAGTTTCATTTTCAACTTCAATAAAACCAAACTTGCCTTCTTGAGCTAAACGAAACGTACCTTGAATGGTTTTTTGAAAAGAAATAGAACAAAAACTATCTCTTTTGTTCTCTGTGATTAATGATTTTGATTTTAATTCATTTAAAATTTGGGTTAATTCTCAATTCTTACGACTTGGAATTCTAAGTTTTTTCTGAGCTAATTCAAGATAGGAAATTCCAGGATTTTTTTTTATTACAGTTAAAACAGTTCGTGTATCAAGCATAGATTATTTCATTACCACTCTGAGTACTATTGCAAAAATTAATAACAAAATTCCTGTTACTAACATCGTATATTTAAGTACTTTTTTGATGCCCCTTTCCTTTGAATTTTTAAAAAGTTCTAAGTCATTTGATCCTACTAATGCACCTGAAAATGCGTTTGAATCTGGAGCCATCATTAAAGAAACAACAATAATTATGAGACTAAAAATTATCAAAAAGACTGTAACTGCAACCATTTTTTCTCCTATAAAATAAGCAAATTCAGATAAGTTAATATATTATAATAATAAAAATTTATTCTTACAGAAATAATGCAGAGAATACTAAGTTAAGAGGTTAGTATATGCCCGAAAAAAAGCCAATAATTATTTTCACAGGTCCATCTGGTGTTGGCAAAGGAACAATTGAAAAAGTTCTCTTTGCACATAAAGAACTAAAGCTTGCTTTTTCAATTTCAGCCACTACACGCTCACCAAGAGTTGGAGAACAACACGGTGTTGATTACTTTTTTGTTGACAAAAACACATTTGAACAATATCTTGCCAATAACGGAGTGATCGAATTTAGTTATCATTTCAACAATTATTATGGAACTTTATATAGTGAAATTGAAAGAATTCATGCTCAAAATCACATTCCTTTCTTAGAAATTGAAACCATTGGGGCTAGAAAAATTCTTGACAACCCACAAAATTTAGAAAAATACAACATTATTACTTTTTTTGTTTCGCCACCATCTTTTGCTGACTTAGAAAAACGAATTATTAACCGCAATACTGAAACCCCTGAGGTGATGAAAATTCGTCTCGAAAAAGCTAAACAAGAAATGGAAGAAAAAATTTACTTTAAATATCAAATTGTTAACGATGTTCCAGAACGAGCGGCAGCTGAAATTAGAGAAATTATTTTAAAAGAGATCAACAATGCTTAAGTATGCCACGTCGTCTTTAATTGGTAATTATCGAATTGAAAATCAAGATCGCATTAATTTTTTGCAAAAAGATAATTTTGCATTACTTTTAGTTTGCGATGGTATGGGTGGACATAGTTTTGGTGATAAAGCAGCCCAAATAACGGTTGATACATTTGCTCAAGAGTTTGAAAAAAATTACTTAGTTAGCGAATATCCTTTAAAAATAGAGTTATTTACTAAATCTTTAGAAAAAACAATTCAATTAGCACGTGAAAAAATGAAAGAAATCGCCAAGGATAACGAGGCGATGATGGATATGGGCACAACTCTCACCGGCGCGTTTGTTGATACCTTTTCTAACCAAATTTTCGTTTTTAATGTTGGAGACTCACGCACTTATGTTTTCACTAAAAAAAACGCTTTGTCTCAAGTTTCCATTGACCATAATTTATTGAACGAATTAATTACTGAATACAATTACACCAAAAAAGAAGCACTCGCTGTCCGCGAGTCAAAAAACTTAACCTCCGGGCTTGGCCCACTTAAAAAGGTTAAAATTGATGTCTTTAATTTAAGTGAGCATTACCACAAAGCAAAATATTTAGTTTGCACTACTGACGGTTTGCATAATTACGTCACGCCAAATTTTTTTCGTACCACGTTAGCTAACAATGATTCACTTGAGCAAAAAATTGAAACTCTTAATCACCAGGCTTTAAAAAATGGTTCGACTGATAATTTAACAATTGGTATTGTGAGTTTAGAGGATGAAGATGAATTATAAAATTCTCGAAAATAGCAATGTGTTTCGCAAGTACAAAATTATTAGTCAAATTGGGTCGGGCGGTTTTGCAAAAGTTTACAAAATTCAAAGAAAAGATGCTAAAGATAACACTTTTTATGCGTTAAAGTACACTACGTTGCCAGAAAATAGTAACTCAGAGTCAGTAAAAGTGCGATTTGAGCAAGAAGTTGAAATTTACTCGATGATTGCTTCTACTAAAGTGGCAGCTTTCATTGAAGGTTACATTGATGACTATGAGCAATATTTAATTATGGAATACATTGATGGTTTCAACTTGAAAGATAAACTTAAAGAAGGCCGTATTAACGTTTCCATTGCTGTCAATTATGCTTTGCAAATTGCCGAAGGTCTCCAAGAACTGCACAAAATGAATATCATTCACCGGGACATCAAGAGCAATAATGTGATGATCACAAAAGATCGTAACATCAAAATAATTGATTTTGGCCTCGCTCTAAATGACACCAGTCAACGTTACACGCAAGAACAAAAAATTGTTGGTTCAGTTTATTATATGGCACCCGAACTTTGTTCTTCACGTTCGCAACCAACAGTGCAAAGCGATATTTACGCACTAGGTATTTTGCTTTTTGAAATGCTTACGGGCGAGTACCCTTTTAAAGGCAAAAATTCCTTTGAAACAATGGCTAAACAAAAAAATGAGTCTTTGCCAGACATTATGAAAATGGTAGTAATTCCCCAAGCTTTGGCTAATGTAATTATCAAAGCCACAGCCAAAGATGCAGCCAAACGCCACGCCAGCACGGCAGACTTGATTGCAGATTTAAGCACTGCTTTAGATGTGAGTCGAGTTAACGAAAAACCACTCAATGCCAAAAAAATTAAAAGTAAATTAACTTTTCGTGGTTTTGTCAACAGTTTTGCGTTTATTTATTTAGGAATCGGGATAGTAAGTGCTTGTGTGCTGTTAGTAGTGGGTTTAATTTTAGGTTTAATGTAGGAGTCTATGCAAGGTAGAATTTATTTATCAATTGGCGGCAAATATCAAATTAAAGATACTGATGGAAATATACATTTGTTGCCAGCAGCGGGTGTGTTTCGTCACAACAACATCACCCCTCTAGTAGGAGATTATGTTGAATTTAACAACGGGTTTGTGAATCAAATTTTAGAACGGCGTAATTCGTTTGTGCGTCCGAAAGTGGCTAACATTGACCATATCATTGTGGTTATGAGTGCAGTTTTGCCTAACTTTTCAACTTTTTTGGTTGACAAATACCTTGCTTTAATTGAAGGTAACGGCGTTGAACCAATTATTTTTGTGACCAAAACCGACTTAGGCCATTGTCAGGAAAGCATTTGGTACCAACAACTTGGCTACCAAGTTTATGAAATTAATTACCAAACTTCAGAGTGACTTGAGACCACACGACAAATTTTTGACCACAAAACTTGTTCACTAATGGGTCAAAGCGGTGTTGGCAAAACTACTTTTATTAATAAATTATTAAATTTAAACCTTGAAACGCAAACCATAGCTAAGAACGCTCAACGCGGTAAACACACCACTAGAACAGTGCAAATTTACGATGTTTTTGCTGGCTACTTGATTGACACACCCGGTTTTTCTTCACTTGACATTCAACTTACCAAAGCTGAATTAGCTCGTTCTTTTAAACTCTTCAAAGAATTAGGCGCGTTCTGCAAATTCAAAACCTGTTTACACGAAAATGAACCAACAAATTTTTGTAATATTAAGTTAAATGTGGGAACTAAAATCCCGCAATTTCGTTATGACAATTATCTAAAATTACTAAAGGAGGCAAAATAATGAAAAAAAGAAGCGTAACACCATCAATTTTAAACGTTGAACCAGCTGACCGTGTTGCTATGGTAACACAACTAATTAGTCAAGGGATCGACTGGGTGCACTATGATGTTATGGACGGCAAGTTTGTTCCTAACACAGCAATTGAATTTGCTGAACTCGAAAACATCAATAAACTTTGCCCACAACACTTCAAAGATGTGCACTTAATGATTGAGAACCCGTTACAACAACTTGAAAAATATAAAGATGTTGCCGATATTATCACTTTTCACTTTGAAGCAACTGATGAAGATGAATTATTTGATTTTGTTCAAAAGCAGAAACATAACTTGAACTTAGGTTTAGCAATCAAGCCAAATACTTCAGTAACAAGCATTGAACGTTACTTGCCATATTTAGCTTTAGTTTTAGTAATGTCAGTCGAACCGGGTGCTGGCGGTCAAAAGTTTATTGAAACTACTTATGAAAAAGTCAAAGCACTCAAACTGTTAAGACTTAAGCACCAACACAATTTTCTAATTCAAGTTGATGGCGGCATCAACAATGTTACTGGTCCTTTAACTTTCAAAGCAGGCGCTGATGCGTGTGTGGCAGGAACATTTTTAATTAAAGAACCAACCAAAGAACGCATTGCCTCAATTTTGTACGGCAAAAAATAACTTTTCTAATTTAATTTTCATAAAAAATCTTAGGTACACCACCTAAGATTTTTTAAATAATTTCTAATTCTTTCAATTTTCAGTAAGCACCATCTTGTTCCACTTTGAGTGCAATGTCATCTGCGAGAGCAACTAATTTTTCGTCGTAAGTTCCTACTGAAACGCCATAAGCTGAATGTTCAATCATTTCGTAATCATTGGAACTATCACCAAAAGCAATTAAATTTTTATTTGCTTCATAACCAAGTTTCTTTGCGAGTCATTCTAAAGCGCTGTATTTGGTCACTCCAGTTGGTGTAATGAATAATCCTTTGTGTCATTTTGAATTCACATAAAGTGGCATTTTGTGTTTTTCAATGATTTTGTTAATAATTGTTTCTAGCTGTGCAGTAGTTTCAGGACCATAAGTTTGTAAGGTAATAATGTGAATGTGATTTTCGTCAATGGCCTCAAAGTCCATTAATCTCATTTTGGCTTTGTGTGAAGATAAAAATCAAGAACCTTTGTTAATACCTGGTGAGTGGTACAAAAAGTTTAAGTCAGTAACCATGAAACCTTCAAGTTGTGGCAAATCTTTAACTTCGTTGTAAATAGTTTCTAAGTCAGCTAATTTGATTGGATTTTCGTAAATTATTTTCTTATTTTTAATGTCGTAAACAAACATTCCGTTGGCGCCAATAAAATAATTTGCCGCAGGCACAAGATTAAGCAAAGAACCAATGGTAACAAACTCACGTGCACTATTAATCACAGATTTAATACCTTTTTGACTTAATAATTCAAACATTTTGATTGTGTTATCACTAAAATCTAAGTGCGCATAAGGCAAAATGGTGCCATCAATGTCAAACGAAGCAATTTTGATTACATTTTTAAGGTTTTGTTGCTCTGCTGTTAATTCTCTTTTTTTTATAGTTAGTCTCCTTAGTATTTAGTTAATCTATTTCCGAAAAGCCTCTTGACTTTTAATTGATTAGCGCATTGTTGCACAACCCCCAAAATGACATCAGGTTTTGTTTTGTCAGCGATAAAAAAATAAATTTGTTGAGTATTTTCCAAATGCTTAGCTTCGATAGTTAAACCATTTTTGAGTTGCGTGATTTCGAATTCTTCTAAAAAATAAAGTGGATATTGCAATTGTGGCGTTGGTACTGCTAAAAATTTTTCGTTTTGCATTTGAGCAAGAGTAAAATCAGCAATTTTTGTTCTTTTTAGTTCTTTTGCTAAGGCAAAAGTTTGTAAAAACAAACCTAAATCATTCGCTAAAGATCTTATATAAGTTCCATTAGACACTTCCAAAGAAACAGTTAGTTCTTGTGCTTGTTCGTCGAAGTCTAAAATTTTCACGTTTGAAACAGTAATTTTAATAGGTTTAAGGGCAATTTGCGCTTCAGTTTGATTGTTCCGAGCCAAGTGATAAGCCCTTTGACCATTGATTTTTTTGGCACTAAAAATAGGCGGTTGTTGTTGAGTTTGTGTTTCGAATCAAATTTTGATTTCGCTCAACATATCAGCAGTTACTTTGTTTTTGCTTGTGTTAATAATTTCACCGTCGCTATCAAAAGTATTGCTTTGATAACCGAATTTGATGGTAACTTCATATGTTTTATTTGAATTTTTAATGTATTGAATTAGTTTCGTGTCATCTTCAGTAGCAACTAGTAATAACCCGGTGGCAAAAGGATCAAGTGTACCGGTGTGACCAAGTGTTTTTATTTGATTTTGCCTTCCAAATTTTTTAATTTCTTGGAACGAGGAAACATTTTTTTCTTTATTAATTAAATAAAACATAGTTGCCTTTCATACTGAAAACTCGGGTTTAGTATTTTATAACAAAAACATCCAGATAGTATGCATTCTCTAATTAAAAGAATTGTTTTTGCTGTGATTAACTATTTAAGACAAAAAAATTTTGCACGAAATAAATTTTTGAACAACAAATTGTAAATACAATTTGTTCTATAAGACTATCTTTTAGATACGTTTGAATTTTGGTTTTTACAAAAAATATTTTTCACATTTTTAAAATGAAATGTGCATATAATAAGGCCTATGGCAATTAGTATGAAAAATGATAAAAAAAATTGTGACAACGACAAGTCAGTTTGCTTCAAATTAGGCGCTATGTGAAAAAACTTCGCGGTCAATGCTAGAAAAGGTTTTAAATTTCGCACAATAGATTTGGCGCTAATGGGAATTTTTCTTGGTCTGCAAATTATCGTTGTGTTTTTTGGTAAATATACTTTTTTTAGAAACTTTAATATTCGTTCTGAATTTCTTTTCTATATTCTTTTTGGCGCAGTTTTTGGTTTTTATAAGGGTGCAGTTCTATCTATTCTTTCAGATACTTTGATTCAGTTGATTATTTCAGGGATTGGAACTTGATTCTGAATGTATGCGATTATGCCGCCACTCATATCAATTACTTCTTCGCTTTTTGTTTATTTATTTTTCTTAAATAAAAAGAAAGATTCCATTTGAACTTTTGTCACAAGAATTGCTTTTTCATTATTAATTTTTGTTGGAACATTAGTAGCTCTCTTTTTTGTTTATTTCACAAGAATTAATGAAGATAATTCGTTTAAATTTACAAGCAAAATTTCTGTGAGTCAAGGTATAGTTATTACTTTTTTGGTTGCTTACATTTTGACAGCTTTTTCTGTTTATACTTGAACAATTTATAATTACATCAAGAAAAGACAACAAAAAATTCTTGATTACTTGTTAGTATTTACACTCGTGATTTTTATTTTAGCCATCTTTAGATGAATCTTAGATTCAATTGCATACATCAATTTTTACAATTGACTAAATAAAGGGACAACAGGAAAACTTAAAACTTACGGCAAAGATTTCACCATCACAGCTACAGGTATTATTGCTAAGTCAATTTTAACTTTACCAGTATATGTTTTGGTCTTAGTTCCTGTGTATCGCATCACATCAAGATTAAAAGATCAATATATGGTGAAAAACGTAGCTATAAAATATTAATTACCCATTTGTCTATATAATTTTCAAAGGTTTACTATGGAAAAGAAATTGTCGCAACATCAAAAACGAATACAAAGAATAAACGTTTTGTATCGTTATGAACTAATGAATTCACCAATTAACTTACAAGAAATTTTCGAGGATGATTTTATTTTGCTTAGCAACGAGCAATTTAAAAAAATTGAAGCAATTCAAAAAAATTACGATTACTACAAAAAAGTTATTAGTCGTTTTTTTAACTCTGGTTGAATTTGAGAAAGAATTGAACCATTTGTGCGAGGAATTTTGTTGAACGCCGTGAATGAATTCTTACTCGGTCTTGATCCTAAAATTGTTGTTAATGAAGCGATTAATGTTGCGAAAAAGTTTTGTGCTGAAAACATTCATAAGTGAATAAATGCAATTTTACAAAGTATTTATAAGTATTTTGTGCTTGCTGAAGTTGTTATGCAAAAAGAAGGTGTAATTAATGATTCTGAATCCGCGCAAAGAACAAATTCGAATCAGTAAAAAAATATTAATTCAAAATTCACTTTATAAAAACTACAAACTTGCCTTTGGTTTTAGAGGTTTTTATTTTAATCTGGAAAAAATTGTAATTAACTTTAAGTGGTCTTTTAATGATCAAAAATTAAGTGAGTTGAATCAAATGATTGGCGAAGGAAAACAATTTCACTTAAAAACTCTTCATAAATTAATTATGGATGTAATGATTATAAAAAATAAGAATGACTATGAAACTCGTTCTAATTTTTTCTTTTGATATTTGTATGCGATTTGTTCATTTGCTGTGCGCAAAAACAAAAAATTAAAGCTAATTCTTGACAATCCTTACACTACCAAATCAATTGATGAAGTTGACTACATTAAACGTAATTATTACTATGATTTTTTAAAAGGCATTCAAGTTTTAATTGGTTACAACCATATGATTAAAGACATTTTCAAACATATGCCATTTTTACTTACTCGCCCTTAATGAAAAAAAACGAATCAAGCTATTTTTAGCACTTAAACGCTAAGTTGAAAAAAGTGTTTTGGTTAAAAAAATGGTGTTTTTTAAAGATTTTTTTTAAAACTAAAAAGGCTTTCATTTATCTTCTTTGTTCAATTTAATTAGTATTATAATAACAATATGTTAATCAAAAATTAGCATATTTTTTATTATCGAGCAATTTGAGGGAGTTTTGGTGCTAAATGACAAGTTGTATGCAATCGTAAGTGTTAGTGTTACATTACTTTTATGTGCATTTTACCCATTGCAAAAACTTGGTCTAGCTTTAGGATTTTCGTTAGGAACTTGTTTTTCCTATCTTGCTTATGAAATAAGAAATTTTTTTGTAAACAAAACGATTGTGTCGAGGTTAAAAAAAGGCAAATTTAGCTTTAATTTTCGATATTTTCTTGCGTTTTTGCTAAATATGACAGTCGTTAGCATTGGTATTGTGAGTGCATTATTGATTAATAAACAAAGTCGTTACATTTTGGCTTATCGTTTGTATTTTGCACTTTATCCAATAAATATCATTGCATATTTATGTGGCCTTAGCCTCGCCCCCCTTCTTATTTGTTTGCAGCTATTATGACGACATTTAAAAGAAAGGAGGAAGAGTGGATAAATATGGCGAATGATAAATGAATGGCTTGAAATCAACCTCAACTTTTTTCATTGTTTATGACAGTGTTAATTTGTTTGATTATTTCACTTGTAATCTTTTTTCAAATTAAATATAAGTCTAAAAAAGATAAAGCTCCAACTGGTTTCTTAATAATAGCTGAAGGTTATGTTAACTTTTTTGATAAAACTTTTGATGAAACAACTCAAGGCAAATTATCAAAAACTCGCATTTATATCTTTACTTTAGCAACATTCCTTTTTGTCGGCAATTTGTTAGGTTTGATTGGCCTTGAACCAGTAGTGACTTCCTATTCAGTTCCTTTAACACTAGCTTTAGTTAGTTTTATTGGAATTTATGTGACTGGTATTTTTTATCAAAAATTCAGATTTTTCAAGCGGTATTTTAACCCGCTTGAATTGCTGAGTCAATTCACACCACTAATTTCCTTAAGTTTCCGGATTTTTGGAAACATTTTAGGTGGAGCAATGATTATGTTCATTGCTTATTCAGGATTTGGGTTCATTTGAGATGCCTTGTTCCAAACAACTACAACTTGGTATTTCTTTGCTCCAATTTTGACACCGTTCTTACATATGTATTTTGATATTTTTGGTGCTTTTGTTCAAGCTTTAGTGTTTTCAGTTCTCACGGTAATTTATTGAACTAGAGAAGCTGAAGGTGCTGTGGCAAAACCAAAAACAGATCAAAAACAAAATGTACAAGCAATTTCTTCACAATCGAATATCTATTAATTTTTTCTTATACGACTATAAAAAGTCTCTATTCGTAAAATCTACTAGGAGGTAAATATGGATGGATTAAAAGAAGGTTTAACTGCCATTGGCGTTGGACTTGCAATGATTGGTGTTTTCGGAACAGGTATAGGTCAAGGTTATGCTGCTGGTAAAGCTTCAGAAGCTGTTGGTAGAAATCCAGAAGCAGCATCAAAAATTCGTCAAATGATGCTTATCGGTTCTGGTATTGCTGAATCTGCTGCAATTTATGCACTTGTTATTGCTTTTGTTCTTCTTTTCAAAGGATAGAACTATTCTATAGAGTTATTCGTTAACTCTATAGTTTTAACGTTCGTAAAACCAATGACTCATCTTATGCAGCTGGCTGAAACTCAACCTGAAGGAGTAACGGCCCTTTCGCAAGATATTCGCGAAAAAGTAGAAAAAATCTTTCCTTCTGTGCCAATTATGATTGCCACCGTGATTGCTTTTTTGTTAACGATGGTAATTCTCTACTTTTTGGCATATAAGCCAATTAAAAAGGCGATTAAAGCTCGCCAAGATTACATTCAAAACAATATAGATAGTGCAAGTCAACTAAACGAACAAGCAGCAGAAAAACTTGTGCAAGCAAATCTTAAATTATCAGAAGCAAACTCACAAGCCGACCAAATCGTGCAAGATGGGATTGCAAAATCAAACAAATTAGTTCGTGAGTATGTGGACTATGCTCGAAAAACTTCAAAACGTATGATTGAAGAAGCACGTGTTAATATTGACAAAGAACATGCTGAATTTTTAACTTCATCACGCGTTTATATTGCGCAAGCAGCCACAGAGCTTTCACACAAAATTCTTGGTCAAAGTGTCAACCAAGAGATGCAAAGTCAAATTATTGATGCTTATTTGTGTGACGATTCATTATGCGAATCAAATCTCAATAAATTTGACAAACACGATAATAACTTAGACACAAACGAAAATGTTACAACTGTTACTCCCACACAAACTAGTGTAAAAAAAACTCAAAAGTAGGATAGGACTAGATTATGTATCAAAAAGTTAATTTAGATGCCTATGCGTTAGCAATTTTTGAAATTGCACAAGAACAAAATGTTGTTGACCAAACACGTCAATTACTAATAGCCCTATATCATAGTGTTAAAAACGACAATGAGTTAATTAATTCATTGCGTGATCCTGAAATTACCAAGCAAGAAAAATATAATTATTTAAAGCAAATTTTTGCGGACTTTCCGCAAAATGAATTAGTAATCAATTTCTTGATGGTGATTATCGAACACGGAGCAATTAGTAACTTACGCTGAATTTTGTCTACCTATTTAAAAATGACTAACGAAATGTTAAATGTTCGTTATGCCAAAATTTTTACCGCATTCCCGCTTTCAAAAGAAGTACTCAACAAATTTAAAGTGCGTTTGGAAAATGATTATCACTGTAAAGTTGACATTGTCAACATTATTGACCCCAACATAATTAGTGGTTTTAAAATCAAGATGGATTCAGTAGTGATTGAACATTCATTAGGTAAACAATTACAACAACTTAGCAAAACAATTAAAAGCGAAGGAGATCTCAATGGCTAATTCAATTCATGATATAGCAACCATCATTAAAGAACGCATCAAGAATTTTAGTTTGAGTAAAATCGATTATTCTGAAGTCGGACATGTGATTACCATTGGTGATGGCATCGCACTAGTAAGTGGGCTTGAAAAAGCAAAAAATGGAGAAATTATTCTCTTTAAAAATAATATTTATGGTTTAACACTTAATCTCGAAGAAGAAGTGATTGGTGTTGCCATTTTCGGTAACGCCGAAAGTTTAATGGAAGGTGATGAGTGTCACCGTACTGGTGAAGTAATTAGTGTGCCAGTTGGCGATGCACTGCTTGGACGTGTTGTGAATGCGCTCGGTGAACCTATTGATGGTAAGGGGCCACTCCAAACAACCAAGAAAGCTGAAATTTTCAAAGTTGCACCTGGGGTAATGACGCGGAAAGAAGTAAACCAACCTTTACAAACAGGAATTTTAGCTATCGATTCAATGATTCCAATTGGTCGTGGCCAACGTGAATTAATCATTGGTGATCGTCAAACAGGTAAAACTGCCATTGCAACTGACACCATTATTAACCAAAAAGATAAAAACGTGAAGTGTGTGTATGTGGCAATTGGCCAAAAAAATTCAACTGTGGCTCAAATTGTGCAAAAACTTAGTGATTTTGGTGCGATGGACTATACCACTGTGGTAGTAGCGGGTGCTAGTGAATTGGCTCCTCAACAATACATCGCTCCTTACTCAGGGGTTACTATCGCCGAAGAATGAATGGCTAATGGACAAGATGTGCTCATTGTTTATGATGATCTCAGTAAACATGCTGTGGCATACCGTACATTGTCATTATTGTTACGTCGTCCTCCTGGCCGTGAAGCTTACCCAGGCGATATTTTCTACTTGCACTCACAATTACTTGAACGTGCCGCACGGGTAACTCCCCAATTTGGTGGTGGTTCAATTACCGCTTTACCAATTATCGAAACTCAACAAGGCGATATTTCCGCTTACATTCCTACCAATGTAATTTCGATTACTGATGGCCAAATTTTTACTAAGGAAAGTTTGTTTAATGCTGGTCAAAAACCAGCAGTAGACGTTGGTTTTAGTGTTTCACGGGTTGGTAGTGCTGCTCAAATTAAAGCAATTAAGGAAACGTCTTCTTCACTAAAACTTGAACTTGCCCAATACAACGAAATGTTAGCTTTTGCTCAATTTGACTCTGATCTTGATGAGAGTACCAAAAACATTTTGCAACACGGTGCCAAAGTTTATGAATTTTTAAAACAACCACAATATAGTCCAATTAACGAAGCTACTCAAGTGGCAATTCTTCTTGGCATCAAAGAAAAAGTAATTAATCCATTACCACTCGATAAAATCGCACTTTACCGCCAAGAAGTTTTCGACTTTGTAAATCATTCAGCTGCCGGTCAAGAATACGTAAGTAAGCTACAAGCCAATAACAAAGCCCTCAACGACGAATTGAAGTTGTTGTTAATGACCAACTTAGTGCAAATTGTGCAAAAAATTATTGCCACAATTCCTAACTATGACCCAAGTAACTTTTTACCAATTCCACAACAATGATTGGATGCAATTAACAAATAATGGCAGGACTTTCAACTTTAAAAAACCGAATGAATGCCGTGCATTCGATTAAAAAAATTACTCACGCAATGGAATTAGTGTCAGCTTCAAAACTAAAAAAGAATCGTTATGAATATAACAATGTCAAAGTTTATGCTGACGCGGTGAAACGTTCTTTTGATGCGATTTTTCAACACATTGAACCGCAAGAAGTCAACCGTTTACTGCAAAGTAACAAAACAAACAAACACTTATACATAGTTTTCACTGGTGACCTCGGGTTAGCTGGTTCGTACAATTCGAGTGTAATTAAGTTAGCTCGGCAAACAATTAAACCGAACGACAAAGTGTTAGTGATTGGTTCTAAGGGAATGGCTGGGTTACACAAGTACTTTGAAAAACAAATTATTTACTACAAAAAAAGTGAAGAATTTATTGATCACTATTTGTTAGTGAAAGAAATTGCGCAGTTTGTGCAATTGCTGTACCGTGAAGAAAAATTTGAAACTATTCGTGTAATTTATAGTAAGTACGTTAACAACTTAGTGCAAAAAGAAACTTGTGAAAACATTTTTCCTTACGAATTCAAAAACCAAAGCAATTTGCCTAAAGACAGCAAATTCTTACACGCAGCCATTGAATTTGAACCTTCACCTGAAATTGTTATTCAGGAAGCAATTCCACAATACTTAAATGCTCAAATCTTTTTCGCTTATTCTTCTTCCAAACTAAGCGAACTAGCAGCTCGTCGGAGTGCGATGGAAACTGCCACCGACAACGCCAACGAACTCTTAGAAGATCTTAATATTAAATACAATCGCAAGCGCCAAAGCAATATTACCCAAGAAATTAATGAAATTGTTTCTGGTGCAAACGCAGTTTAGGAGGTTATATGTCACAATCTCAAGTAGCTAATTATGGCAAAATCATTCAAATCGTTGGCCCAGTTGTGGATGTGCGTTTTCCCAAAGGTAAGTTACCTGCGATCAATAATGCTTTGGTGATTAACTTTGAAGGTCAAAAATTCACACTCGAAGTAGCTCAACACGTTGGCGACGAAACTGTACGTGCTATCGCGATGGTTTCAACAAATGGTTTGGCTCGTGGGCTTGATGTTTTAGATACTGGAAAACCAATTAGCGTACCAGTTGGTAAAGATGTGCTTGGCCGTATGTTTGATGTGCTTGGTGACCCAATCGATTTGATGCCATTAGCTGATAATGTTCCACGCAAACCAATTCACGCTAAGGCGCCAACTTACGAACAACAAAAAACAATTTCAGAAATTTTTGAAACCGGAATTAAAGTTATTGACTTGCTCATCCCTTATGCTAAGGGGGGTAAAATCGGACTCTTTGGTGGTGCCGGCGTTGGTAAAACAGTTTTGGTGCAAGAATTAATTAATAACATTGCCACCCAACACGGTGGTTTGTCAGTGTTTGTTGGTGTGGGTGAACGTACCCGTGAAGGTAACGATCTCTACCACGAAATGAAAGCTGCCGGTGTGCTTGACAAAACCGCGCTTGTGTTTGGGCAAATGAACGAACCACCAGGGGCACGGATGAGAGTGGCTCTTAGCGGTTTAACGATGGCTGAACACTTCCGTGATGAACAAAACCAAGATGTGCTTTTGTTCATTGACAACATCTTCCGGTTTGTCCAAGCCGGTTCGGAAGTAAGCGCACTCTTAGGTCGTATGCCTAGTGCGGTTGGTTACCAACCAACTTTAGCAACAGAAATGGGTCAGTTACAAGAAAGAATCACTTCAACACACAAAGGTTCAATTACTTCAGTTCAAGCAGTCTACGTACCAGCTGACGATTTAACTGACCCTGCCCCAGCAACTACTTTTACACACCTTGATGCTAAAACCGTCCTTGACCGGAACATTGCTGCACTTGGTATTTACCCTGCTGTGGATCCACTTGAGTCATCTTCGCGTTTACTCCACCCATTAGTAGTTGGTAATGAACACTATGAAGTAGCTCACAGTGTAATTAACATTTTGCAACACTTTAAGGAATTGCAAGACATTATTGCCATCCTTGGTGTGGGTGAACTTAGCGAAGAAGATAAATTAACCGTGATTCGTGCGCGGAGAATTAGAAACTTTCTCTCGCAACCTTTCACAGTGGCAGAAAAATTCTCTGGTAAAAAAGGTCAATATGTCAAACTTGCTGACACCATTCGTTCATTCCGTGCAATTTTAGATGGTAAATACGATGATGTACCGGAAGATATGTTCTTCTATGCTGGTAGCATAGATGATGTTGATGCTCGTTACCAAGCTTACAAACAACAGCTTGCTCAAGCCAAAGCTACGCAAGCAGCTCAAAGTCAAGACACCACCTCAACCAAAGCGACTAACTAATGGCAAAAACTTATTTAACAATTATTACTGTTGACAACATTTTGTTCAAAGATGATGTTGATGCCGTGCAGTTACGCACCAAAGCTGGCGGAGAAATTGTCTTTTTACCTAACCACACACCATTTTGTAGCAACATTGATGTGTGCAAAATGACTGTTTTTGTTAACGACAAAAATAAACAAGTCTACTCAGTAGGTTCAGGTCTAGTTTATGCCGATGCTAAAGATGTTTACATCATTTCCGACGATGTGATTGCGCAAACTGACATTGACATCGAACGTGCTCGTAGTGACAGAGATTTATTTACCAAAATGGTTTCTGATGCTAAAACCGAAAAAGATCGTAAACTTTCTGAATTCAAATTACGCAAGGCCTTGAGCAGAATTGATATTTACAATCAGAAGTAGCACATAGTGCTATTAGTCAAATAATAAAAAAAGAAGTGCTAGTTTTTAAACACTTCTTTTTTATTTTTTTGAGAGTTTTTATAAGTAAAAAAAGATTTTATTTAAGTTGTAATTTGCTCTTAACTTTTTGAAATAGTTTTGTGTTTAAACCTTTGCCGTAGATAGATTCGCAAAAATTAAATAGTAAAACAAGATAATAAGACACTAGTAACTTGTGATTTTCGAAATATGATAAATAATATTCATCATAGTTATTTAAAAACAGTTCTTCTTGCTCCAAACTTAAGTTATTTATAATGCAAAATAAGGCTAAATCTCAATGTTTATCGCCCATTTCTCTAAAGTTTTGATTAAAATCCGCACTTTGATCTTTATTTCGCAAAATAACTCAACCATAATTAGGTCTTGTATCATTCATCTTAGCTAGAATTTGGTTAATTTTCTTAAATCAGGGATTGATTAAAGCAAAAATTTGACTATTTTTTGGTACGAAAGTTCTTAAAAATTTAACTTCACGAGCAATTAGATTTTTGTCAAAAGTTTCTTTTTGATTGTGTAATTCTAAAATTTTTTGAGCAAGAATTACGATTTCTTCGTTTGAAAATTCGTTTTGTAACGCAGTAAAACTTTCATTACTAAGTAAGCAATTAGCTCTTGCCAAAACTTTTTTAACCACTGGATCTTGAAGATTTAAATTTTCTAAGTTCATATTTTCTTGTGTCATTCTTGTTTCCTTTTTTAGGCATTGTTTGCCAAAACATCTATATTATAGATATTTTCGTAATTAAAAAAATTTCAAAAATTTATTTTCGTTTTTTCAGTTTTCGTATATTATTAACATACATTATATGCATATATTAGAGTTTTCGCAAACATACGGTAAGCAAGGCGGATTTATTTCGCTTTGTTTACTTTTATTGTTTACAAAAGTAGAGTAAAGGGGTGGCAATGAGTTTAGATGCTAAGCAATCTAATACAAATTACAAATTACGCAAATTTGGCCCAATCACCGAAAGACGTGATTATTCAACAACAAAACAAATTTTAAACATTCCTGATTTTCTTTCGACCAGCAGAGAATCTTTTGAATGATTTAAATCAAAGGGAATCGAAGAAGTTTTACGTGAACATTATCCAATTATTTCAGCAAATGGCAAGATTACCCTTGAGTATAAAGAAAATAGTGCTCGTTTGGAATTCCCAAAAGCTAAAGAGTATGACGCAATTCAAGATGCGAGAGTAAAAGGCATCAACTACGCAGCTAAACTTTATGCTAAATACCGTATCACAATTAATGACACTTCAGAAGTTAAAGACGATGAAGTGTTTTTAGGTGAAATTCCAATTATGACTTCAGGCGGAAGTTTTATTATCAATGGAAGCGAAAAAGTTATTGTTAGCCAATTGATTAGGTCGCCTGGAGCTTATTTTGGTCGTGCCGTTCGTAACAAACAATCTGATGACTTGTTCAACAAGCTTGAAATTTTGCCAAGAATTGGTTCGTGACTTGAAATTTCGCACAAAATTACTTCGAAAACTGTTGATACAGTTAAGATCAAAATCGATAAGAATAAAAACGTTAGCTTGACAACTTTTCTTGTGGCACTTGGTTTTACCATTGAAAGTATTTACGACCTTTTTGGTAATTCAGCTGAACTTGAAGAAACTATTCGTAGAGACAAACGGATTGATGAATTTCCAGAAGATCACTTAAAAAATGTGAAGAACTGTCAAGAAGAGCTTTTCAGAGTGATTCGTCGTGGTGACCGTTTAACTGATGAATCAGTAGCTAACTTAATTTCTGGCATTTTGTTCAACAAAAAACGCTACAGTTTAAGTCAAACTGGACGTTATATGCTCAACAAAAAACTTAATTTAGTTGACCGGATTTCAGAAACCATTTTAGCTGAAACACTAAAAATAAAAGATGAAGATGGTAGTGAAAAAATCCTTGAAGAAGGAACTTTTATTACTCACAAATTAGCTTTATTAATTCAAAAGAACTTTGATAGTGGCACATTGTCAGCGAAAGTAATTCCAGGTTTAGACGCTAATGTTGTGTATGGCAAGATTTTAAACCAATCACCAAAATTGGAAAAAATGATTAAGTACATTAGTCTTAATGTTTATCCAAGTCGTAAGTGAAAAGATCGAGGTAAAGCACCAGTTAAAGTTATTGGTAACGATCCTAAATCAACTGAAACACACTTAATTATTTCGGACATTGTTGCTGCGATTAGTTATTACTTTAACCTTTTAACCGGAATTGGTCAAGACGACGATCCTGACTCACTTACCAACAAACAGATTGTGGCTGTTGGCGAATTGTTACAAAACCAACTCAACGTTGTACTTGGTAAACTTGAAAAAACCACACGTGAAAGAATGGGTGCTAAGGAAGCAAACTTAATTACCCCTAAAAACATTACTAACAACAAACTCATTTCTAACCAAATGAAAACTTTCTTTAACTCATCAAAACTTTCACAATTTATGGACCAAATCAACCCTCTTGCTGAAATTTCAAACGAAAGACGTGTGACCTCACTTGGACCTGGTGGTCTTAACCGTGATACAGCGCAATTCGAAGTGCGGGATGTTCGCGCCACCCACTACGGTAGAATTTGTCCAATTGAAACCCCCGAAGGACCAAACATTGGTTTGATTCTTAATTTTGCTACTTATGCTAAAGTGAACGAGTACGGTTTTCTCCAAACTCCTTATTTTAAAGTGGTGGATGGCTACGTGCACTATGACAAAGTGGAATATTTAACAGCGACTGAAGAGTTAGGTTTTTACATTGCGCAATCAACCGTGGCAGTAGACGAAAACAACAAAATTGTTGATCCACAAATCACGATGCGTCACAACTATACCTATGTTTTAGGAAAACCGGAAGAAGTCGATTACATCGAAGCTGCGCCTAACCAAATGGTTTCAGTAGCTGCTGGTTGCATTCCTTTCCTTGAAAACGACGATGCGAACCGTGCCTTGATGGGTTCGAACATGCAACGTCAAGCTGTGCCATTGCTAGAAACTGAAGCGCCTTTTGTTGCTACTGGTCTAGAAAGTGCCATTGCTCGTTTTTCTTCAGCTAACATTACTGCTCGTCAAGCGGGAATCGTTGAATACGTTGACGGCGCCAAAATTAAAGTTAGAGACGATAAGGGCAAACTAGAAACTTACACACTGAAGAATTTCCAACGTTCAAACCAAGACACCGTGGTACACCAAAGGCCATTAGTTAAAATGGGACAACGTGTGGAAAAAGGCGACTTGTTAGTTGATGGATCTTCATTCAAAGATGGTGAATTAGCGCTTGGTAAAAACGTTGTGGTTGCCTTTACCACATTTAACGGATACAACTATGAGGATGCGGTCATCCTCAACGAACGTCTTGTGAAAGATGATGTCTTTACCTCGATTCACATTGAAGAACAAACCATTCAATTTAGAAGTTCGAGAGTAGGTGACGATGAGTTAACCGCTGACATTCCAAACGTGTCAAAATGAGCAACGCGGAACCTTGATGAACGTGGCATTGTCAAAGTTGGTTCGGAAGTGTTGCCAGGCGATGTGTTAGTTGGTCGCGTGTCGCCAAAAGGTGATGACAACCCAACTCAAGAAGAAAAACTTCTTTCTGCAGTGCTTAACCAACGGCAAATGAATGTAAAAGACACTTCACTCAAAGTCAAAAACGGTCATAATGGTACTGTTATTGATGTGGAAGTACTTGACCAGAAGAAAGATGATGTGCAATTTGAAGACGGTATTGAAACTATTGTCAAAGTCTCAATTGCTGTGAAACGGAAAATACGTGTTGGTGACAAAATGTCTGGTCGCCACGGAAACAAAGGCGTGGTTTCAATTGTGTTACCAGAAGAAGATATGCCTTACTTAGAAGATGGTACACCAGTAGATGTTATGCTCAACCCACAAGGTGTGCCTTCGCGGATGAACATTGGTCAAGTCTTAGAAATTCACCTTGGTATGGCCGCTCGTTCGTTAAACATTAAATTTGTTACACCTGCTTTCGATGGTATTAAGAAGGAAGAAATTTTCAATTTAATTCGTGAAGCCAACTTACCAGAAAGTGGCAAACAATACCTTATCAACCCAATTACTGGTCGTAAGTTTGACAACCCAGTTTCAGTAGGTGTGATGTACATGCTTAAACTTAACCACATGGTTGACGACAAGATGCACGCGCGTTCTGTTGGACCTTATTCACTCATTACTCAACAACCACTTGGTGGTAAGAGTCAAAATGGTGGTCAAAGGTTTGGAGAAATGGAAACCTGAGCGCTTGAAAGTTATGGCGCAACTAACGTACTGCAAGAAATCTTGACTTACAAATCAGACGACATCAATGGTCGGAACAGGTTGTATGCTGCCTTAGCCAAAGGGCAACCACTCCCAGAACCAGGTGTGCCTGAATCATTCAACGTGCTTAGTTACGAACTCAAAGGTTTGAAGATGAAACTTGACCTAATGCACGAAGCTGAACAAGAAGTTAATTACAACGCCCAAGGCGAGTCAGACTACCAACAATACTTTGAAAACTTAGAAATGCAAGGAGGCTTTAATGAGTAAGTGAATTAATAATAATCACACACACAAATTACTCGATGCTCCGATCAAACGGATTACTTTATCTTTAGCTAACCGCGAAGATGTTTCAGCTTGATCAATGGGTGAAGTCACCAAACCTGAAACTATTAATTACAAAAGTTATAAACCAGAACGTGAAGGTCTTTTTGATGAATTAATCTTTGGACCAACTACTGACTACAAGTGTCCAACTTGTGGTACTAAGTACAAAAAGAGCGACGAAAACTCAACTTGTACGAAAACTCCGATGTGTGAAAAGTTCCAATCAAAAATCTTGCCAAAAATTTCCCGTCGGAGCAGAATGGGACACATTAGTCTCCAGAACCCGGTAGTGCACTTTTGATTCTTTAAAATTGACCATTCAATTATTTCTAAGTTACTTGGTCTCAAAGTTGCTGGTACTAACCGTCCAGTTGCTAAAGCCGACCTTGAAAAACTCATCTACTACAAAAGTCACATTATCCTCGAAGACGGTGGTCTTAAGTCACTTAAGAAGAACACCATCATCGATATTAGTGAAGCAGCTATTATTTACCAGGAAGCTTTACTCGAATTAAGAAACCGTTTTGACCAAAGCACCGAAGAGTATGAACTCATCAACGAATCACTTGAAGAACTGCAAGAATATGCAACTTCAAAAGTCGGAAAAGACTATGGTATAGACTTCTACGAATACAACGAAGTAATTCACGAATACTCAGAAGCTAAAATTGACACTGGTTCGCGTGCCATTGAATACTTACTCAAAAAAGTGGATTTACAAGCCGAAGCTGCCCAAGTGGAAGAAGAAATTAAACGGATCAATAACCAAATTGCTCTTAACCCTGCTTCAACCAAAATTCAAGAACGTTCAAAACTTTACAAACGTTTAGCAGTACTAAATGCCTTTATTAATTCCGGTCAAAGTCCACTTGATATGTTAATTTACGACTTACCAGTCATTCCAGCCGACTTACGTCCACTTGTCCAACTTGATGGTGGTCGTCACTCAACTAGCGATATCAACGAACTCTACCGTCGGATCATCATTCGGAACAACCGTTTGCGTAAGTGAGAAGAAACTGACGCCCCAATGCTCATTAAACAAAATGAGTACAGAATGATTCAAGAAGCCGTTGACTCGCTTATCGATAATGCGCGGAAAAAACCAAACCCAGTCTCATCAAAAGACGGCCGTCCTTTGAAGTCAATTTCAGATGCGCTCACCGGTAAGAAAGGACGTTTCCGTCAAAACTTACTTGGTAAACGTGTTGACTACTCAGGTCGTTCAGTTATCGTGGTTGGCCCAGAACTCAAAATGCACCAAGTGGGAATTCCACGTGAAATGGCGGCTGAGTTGTTCGAACCTTGAATCATCAAAGAATTAATCCAAGGCGACAACCACATCAATTCAATTAAAGCTGGTAAAAAAGCAATTGAAAACCTTGATCCTATCATTTGACCTTACGTGGAAAAAGCCATCCAAGGTCGTCCAGTGCTTTTAAACCGGGCACCAACCTTGCACCGGCTTTCAATTCAAGCCTTTGAACCAGTGTTAATTCGTGGGAAAGCAATCAAATTGCACCCACTTACCTGTACGCCATTCAACGCCGACTTTGACGGTGACCAAATGGCTGTCCACGTGCCTATTTCTGACGAAGCAGTTCGCGAAGCGCGTGAATTAATGCTGGCTTCGAAAAATATTCTTGGTCCTAAGGACGGTGAACCAATCATCAACCCTGGCCAAGATATTATCTTAGGACTTTACTACCTCACCACCGAGCAAGAAGGCGTAGCTGGTGAAGGCCGTTATTTTGGTACTTACGACGAACTTATGACTGCCTACGAGAACAACCAAGTGCACTTGCACGCGCGTGTTGTGCTTCCACTCGAAGAAATCAATAAGTACTTCCACCTTTGAAACTATAACCGCAACAACCACTATGTGGTCTCAACTGTTGGTAAATTTATCTTTAACCGTTTGTTCCCAGAAAGCTTTGAATTCTTGTTTGGAAAATATGTTGACCCAATTTCAGGCAAGGAAGTGCAACACTCTTCAGCTGATTATGAACAAGTTAACCGTTATTTGTTGCCTTATGGTACTGATTTTAAAGCTTATATTAGCTCGCTTTCACTTAATGCACCACTAGGTAAAAAAGACATTTCTAAAATTGTGCGTAATGTTTACAACAGTTATGTCGCAACCATCAATATGGAATCACTTGCGAGTGTAATTAATGACATTAACGAAATTTTAGCTGACCCGACTTACGATGCACACGATGTGCAAAATAACTTGTTACTCCAACGTCTCCAAGGACTCCAAGACTACAAACACGAACCATTAGCATGATCACATGCGATCATCTTGGAAAACATTATTCGAAAAGAACACAAAGTCATTTTTGACCAAATCAAACGGCAAATGCACTTGAGTCAAAGCGAAGATGAACTTGGCAAAACTAACCACACTCAGCCTTTATGAGAAGTAAAACACTATACAGCTTTACTTGACAAAGTGTGATTCCAGTACACTAACATTGTTGCTTCAATCTTAGACCAACTTAAAGAAACCGGTTACCACTATTCAACTATTTCTGGTACCACTATTGCCGTTAGTGACGTGCTTACTGATCCAAATACCAAAACTAAAATTCAAGAGGGTGACAAGTACATCGAAGAGCTCAAATCATTCTTTGACCAAGGTTTTCTTACCGACGACGAACGTTACTCACTCACAATTGAAAAGTGAACTAGAATCAAGGAAGACATTGAGAGCGACCTCAAAAAACTCACCAAACAACACCCACATAACCCATTGTTCATGATGTTTTCATCAGGTGCCCGGGGTACTTCTTCTAACTTCGTGCAATTGGCCGGAATGCGTGGTTTGATGAACAACAACACCAAGATTTTAAAAGCCGATGCCGAAAACGAACGTGTCGTACGTTCAACGGTGGAAATTCCCGTGAAGTCATCTTTCCTTGATGGTTTGACTGCCTATGAATTCTATTCATCAACCCACGGGGCGCGGAAAGGTTTGACCGACATGGCGCTCAACACAGCCAAGTCTGGTTACCTTACTCGCCGTTTAGTTGACGTAGCGCAAGGAATTGTAGTCAAAGAAGACGACTGTGGTACTGACTATGGTTTTGTAGTTGAAGACATTCGTGATACCAAAACTAACACTATTATAGAAAGTTTACTCGAAAGAATCGAAGGTCGTTTTGCTAACAAAACTATCACTGATGCTGCTGGTAATGTTTTAGTGCACGCTGGTGAACTTATCACACCTGAGCTTGCCAACGATATTGTCAACGCTGGCATTGAACAAGTTGAAATTCGTTCAGTACTTTCTTGTTATACTCGTAATGGTGTATGTAAAAAATGTTATGGTAAGGACTTAGCACTTAACCGTGTAGTTAACATCGGGGAAGCAGTTGGTGTAGTGGCAGCGCAATCAATTGGCGAACCTGGTACCCAGCTTACCATGCGTACTTTCCACTCTGGTGGGGTTGCTGGTGTTGAAGATATTACCGGCGGTTTTGGTCGTTTGATGGAACTTATCGACGCCTATGATTCGCCTTGAGGTAAACCAGCAGTTATCGCCGCACACTATGGCACAGTGACAAAAATCGAACCTGTGTATGATCTCCAAAACAATCCAACTTCAGAATTAAGCATTACGTTGAGATACATTGACAATAACCAGACAACTTTCGATGATGTAATTTACGTCAAACGTGACCGTAAGTTACGGGTGGAAGAAGGTGACCAGGTGGCACCTGGCGACAAAATTGTGGAAGGCCCAATTATTCTTAATGAACTTCTCAAAGTCGCTGATACTCGCGCTGTGCAAAATTACATTCTTAAAGAGGTACAAAAACTTTATCGTTTACAAGGGATTACCATTAGCGATAAGTATATTGAAATCATTATTCGTCAAATGCTTTCAAAAATTCTCATTCTTGACCCAGGCGACTCACGCTTCTTCTCTGGTTCGTTAGTAGACATTTTGAATTACCAAAAAGAAAGTGCACGTTTAATCGCACAAGGTAAACGTCCTCCTTTTGGTGAAGTCAAAATTAAAGGTGCTAAACAAACGCCTTTACTTTCAGATTCTTTCTTGTCTGCAGCTTCTTACCAAGAAACACCAAAAATTTTGGTTAATGCCTCAATTTCAAGTCAAACTGACCGTTTAGAAGGTTTGAAAGAAAACATTATTTTAGGCCACAAAATTCCAGCAGGTACTAACGCAAACTTTGAAGACGGCGGTAAATACGATATTCGTGACCCACGTGTGTACTTTAAAGATAAATACGACTCAAGTCTTGAACCTGCTAAAGAAGAACTTGACCTTTCACTGGAAGAAGAAAACTTTGATATGGACGACGATAGTTTTAACCCGCTTTTAGGTCAAAGTCACGGCATTTCACGAAGTGGGTTTGAAAGTGATGACGAAGAAAACCAAGGTTTTAGCGACTTTGATCCTGACTTCGACACTGACCAAGTACAAGACGAAAACCAAGCTCCATTGTCAAATCTAGAAAAGTTTACTTCACAATTTGACTACGCCCAAGAAGATGAAACTGACGACGAAGAATCCGAATACGGCGGCGAAGTTACTTACCAAGACGAAGTTGACGATGAATACTAATTTTAATGAGATTACTCATTAGTTGTTATACAAAAAGCAAGCTTATTTGCTTGCTTTTTATTTGTTTTGTTCTAACTATCTTAAACAATACTTATTAAAGAGTCTACTAACTGTCAGTGTTAGCACGTGTTTGATTTAAAAATTTTTGATATTTTTCGTAATTTCTACTAAATGATTGAACAAGTGTTAAGAAATCTGTGTCTGCAAAGTCGATTTTATTAGTAGTAAGATATTTTTGTAAAACTGTTGCTAATTCATCGTAAATTGCAAGTCAAAGTTCAAGAAGTGACTTTATAGCATTGAGTTGAGCATTCGAAGAGAAGTCTTGTTGCACAATAAAATTGATAAATTCTTTTGTTTTTGCACTATGAGTTTTGAGTTTTTCGAAAAATTTTAAAAATTCTTTCTTGTTTACGGGATCTAGACTATCTAGACTAAATATAAAAATGCTAATACCAGCAGCATAAGATTTAAAAATTTCTTGGAACTCTTCATTATTATAAAGTTGTTCTCATTCCTCATTATTTTTAAAATGGGCCTCAAATTTTTTTTCCAAACTTCATATTTTATCAATTTTATAAGATGGAGGTAGTGTAATAAATTTAGATAGGTAAGATAATATTTTTTCCGCTGCAGAAAGCAATTTTAATAAGCTTTCACCATCCTCTTTACTAAAGGATAATTTTGCAGGTTCATCTACTTTGTAAAGCTCTCGTGACTCAGTTAAAATTACTTCGACAATTTCGCTTTCTACAAAAATTTTTCGTAAACCTGAAAAGGTGTTTGGCAAACCATTTTTCGTTTGTTCTCAAATTTTTTTTATGCCTTCGGCAAATTGGTTTGAATAAATTACTTCTTTATTTTCTTTCATTTTTTGAACAATAATTGCTAAAAATTCGTCAATTGTTCATGTTCAATTTTCGTTTTTTTCGTCCTTAACAGCAGCAATTTGACGTTGATTTGCGATGAATTTTGTTCAGAAACTATTTATCTGTTCAAAATGTTGTTCGTAATAAGCCTTGTATGCTTGTTCATTTAGAAAATAAAAGTCTTTTTGCTTTAATTTTGTTAAGTTAAAGTCATCTGAAGACTCAACTGTTTGAAAAGTCAACTTGTCAATTTCTTCTCGAACTTTCTTACTTATTACGGATTCAGGCACAACGTCTTTGTCTAAAGCAAGGGTTTTAGCAGCAGCAAGTGTCAACGAAGTCTTAAAATCAGCAATTTTATTATTAGTAACTAAAGAAGTGAAAAGAGGAAGAAAAAATTTTATTGTGAGTAAGTTGCTTCACTTTTCAGTTAAAATGGTGTAAGGATTTTTACCTTGTGAAACAGAATTTAAAAGCGTTTCCAAAATATTTGTTTCGCCAAGAAAAATATCTTTGTTTAAATAGTCTTGTAGAGCCTCAAATAGTGAATTTTGTTGTTTTACTTCTTTTTCATTACTTGCTTTTTCGTTACTTGTTTTTTCATCACTTGAATTGCAGGCAACTGTTACAAAGGCAACAGGAGCAGCAGCTGTAATTGCGACGGTCGATAGTCATAGTTTACGTAATCTCATAAATTCTCCTTATTTAAAAATGCTATAAAGCAATAACTTTTAAGTATATATTACTATTTGATTTATTAATATTATACGAATAATAGTTTTAATCACACAAATGAATGTCAAACATTTAATAAAATTCTATTAAAAGTGAAATCATTTTTTCAGGTGTGTCGTAATATGATGAATTGTGTAGTTTCATAGTTAAAAAACTGCCTTTGTAAGTTTGTAACTTATTTTTCGATAATTGATAATAATTAAATTTATTAAGTTCTTTCAAACCAATTCTTAACTAGCGCGTAAGTTTGTTTAGTTAACTTACGCAAGATTTTGTTTTTTTGTATTAAAATACTCTTACAATTAACTTTGTATTCACTGCATTATTAAACTGATAATGTCTATTTAAATTTCATAAAAAATCATTAAATTTATTTATGAATTTGAACGTTTACTATATAATAGTAAATGCAATTTTGCTAACTATCAAAAATAGAGGAGGAATCGTGAGACAAACAACCATTGTTAATCGAGAAAAAGCTAATAAAAAGTGATTTGTCGTTGATGCTGAAGGTCAAGTACTTGGTCGTTTAGCTGCTTTCGTTGCTTCTGTATTAAGAGGAAAAACTAAACCAACTTTTACTCCTAATGCGGACATGGGCGATAATGTGATTATTATTAACGCTGAAAAAATTGTTTTAACTGCAAAGAAAGAAGAACAAAAAGTTTATTACCACCACTCAGGTTATCCAGGTGGACTTAAAAGCATCACAGCAGCTAAATTGAGAGTTAAAAAACCAACTGCTTTAGTTGAAAAAGCAATTTCAGGTATGATTCCTCACACCAAATTAGGAAACAAACAACGTAAAAACTTATTTGTTTATGCTGGTCCAACACACAAACACGAAGCACAACAACCAGAAAGATTAGAGGTAAGATAATTATGGCTAACATTGAATACCGTGGCTTAGGACGTCGTAAGTCTTCAACAGCACGTGTTATTTTAAGACCTGGAAAAGGTAAATTTGTTATCAATAACCGTGATGCTAAAGATTACTTAACTTCTGATTTATACATTCAAGACGCTGAACAACCTCTTACAATTACTGAAACTAAAGGAACATTCGATATTACTGTTAATGTTCGCGGTGGTGGATTAAGTGGTCAAGCTGGTGCAATTCGTTTAGGTATCGCTCGTGCTTTATTATTAGCTAGTGAATCATATCGTGCTAAGCTTAAACCAGAAGGTATGCTTACTAGAGACGCGCGTGTTAAAGAACGTAAAAAACCAGGTTTGAACAAAGCTCGTCGTGCACGTCAATTCTCAAAACGTTAGTTAGTAAAAAAATTCTTTTGCTACGAATTAATAACAAATAATCAAAAAATGTGGTAAAATTCGTAGTACATTATGCGAGCGTAGCTCAGCTGGTTAGAGCACACGACTGATAATCGTGAGGTCGATGGTTCAAGTCCATTCGTTCGCACCATTCCAATTGAAAAATTGTCCAAAAAACTACTCTGGTGAGTAGTTTTTATTTAACACTATGAATTAGATACAAACAAAAACTTTGTTCTTTCAAACAAAGTCTTGGAAGTATTCAAAATTTAAAAACAAAGTTTAAATAATTCAATCAATGATGCTTCGAACAAAATTTCTGCAGAACCATTTTGGTCTTGAAAAGCGGCAAAGGTTTGACTTTTACCAAGGTTCTCAAAATCTTCGTTGGCATCAAAATATGAACTAAAAGCAACTGACGAATTTAAGTTATCAAATACAAAGCGAACAAATTCTAAGTTAATAAAACTTTGAATTTGTGTCTCCTGCTTAGCTACAATTTGATTTTCAAAAGTTAAACGATATTCGTTTTGATATCTAACATAATTAGCAAAAAAGTGCATTGCAAAGTTATACAAATTTGAAAGAGCTAGCTGCGGGTCGTTGACTAATTCGAAGGTGAAAACAAAGAGTTGTTTTTTGCTGTTTTGCTGTTGGAAAAGATCTAAATTAATCAACTTAAATTTGGCATTTTCTTGCTTTTGATAGCTTGACATTAATGCGTATTTTGAAAGCTCTTGCAAGTTGAATTTTACCTTTTCTAAAGCATTAATTTCATTTGAACTAAAAAAATCTTTAAGTCAAGTTTCGAATTTTGTTAATTTTAAATTTGCATCTATAACAAAGGGTTGTTTGTCGCATAACGACCAATCTAATTGATATTTTTTATTTCCTAATTCTATTGGCAAAGCAAAATAAACTGTTGTATTTTTGATCTTCGTAAATTTCGTTAAATTCGTTAATTCAGCACTCATTGTTTTAGTCATTTTGCACTCTTCCTTGTTTAAAAGATATAATAACTTTAATTATACTTATTTTAGTTTGTAGAAAGTATCGAGATGAACCAAAAATCACGTAAAACTTCGTTTTGAGAAGTGTTTTTATTTGTTTTAAAAATTACATTTATTGGTTTTGGCGGCGGTAATGCTTTAATGCCTGTTATCAAAAATGAAGCTGTTGACCGCAAAAAATGACTTACCTTAGAAGAATTTGACAAAATGGTTATTGTTACTAATATGTTGCCTGGACCTTCAGTTATTCAATCAATTAGTTATATTTGTATTAAGCATTTTGGCAAATTTCTTGGTTCGATTTTAACTTTAGTAGCTATTTTGCCTCATGTTTTGATGGCTTTTGGCCTCTATTTAGGTGTTTCAAAATTACCTTTACAATACCTTTATGTTATTGCAGCAGGTGTTTTAACTGCTATTAGTGGTGTTCTTTTTGCTTTTGGTTGATCGTATATGAAAAGTTCAAAAAATAAAATTAACACACCGCTTTGACTGTTTCTTTTCATTTTCACCTTTGCGTTTTGTTTCTTTGTGCCTACCCCATACAACATTCCAGTTATAGTAATGATTGCGATTTTTTTCATCGTCGGTATTATAGAATTTGTGCTTTATCGCAAAGCTAAAAAAATGCGCAGTAACAAAAACAATAATAATGAAACACAAAATTCAAATAACTCTGAGGTGGCATAATGCTTTATTTAGTGGTTGCTTGTGCAGTTATTTTAATTTCACTTTCTGTTTTTGGCGGCGGACAAGTGTTCATGCCTATGTTTAAGTGACTTTGGGAACTTATGTCGGGAACATTTGGTGTGCCAATCACTGAAGAACACATTAATCAAGTTTTTACAATTTCTAACGCTACGCCAGGTGTTGTTTCCACAAAATTCGCCTTTTTTACTGGTTTTTTACTTGGTAACCAAGCAGATGGTTCATCAAGTTGAATTGGATATGTGGCAATGTTTATTACATATTTAATTTTCTGTTTACCAGCAATTTTAATTATGGCTTTAGCAATGAAATACATTAGTAAATTTGAAAAGAAAAGTTTCATGAAAAGAGTTTTATTGTTAATGAAACCAGTTGTGGCAGGCATAATAGTTGCTGTTGGTGTGCAGTTATTTCTTGCGATTTTACTTCCTTTTTTCAAATTTAATGACACTAATGGTTATTGACAATACAACAAAGAGTTTCCTAAAGCAAAATTTTTCAGCGGGTGAAGAGGAATTGTACTTTACATTTATGCGCCGCTAAATGTCATTGTTTCCTATATTCTTTACAAAAAGAAAGTTTCATTATTTGTTTTAATACTTGCAAGTATAGCAATTTCGTTAATAATTTTTCAACCGTGGTTGTAATTCATAGTTTGTCAATACCCCTATAAAATTAAGTCAATTTAAAAATGACGTTTTCTCAGAATGTCATTTTTTTAAAATTTGTTTCAGTTTGTTTTAGGAAATGTGTTAAAAGGTAATTAAAGAGGTTTAGTTTTGATATCTTTGTTTAAGAAAATTTTTGCAGTTTCATACTATTTATTTATCTTCTGCAGATACTTCTTCATAAGATTTTAAAATTGCTAGTCCGATGGCTTTTCCTAGCAAGGGTGGCACAGCGTTGCCGATTTGCACTAATTGTCATTTTTTAGCGCCCTTAAAAATAAAGTCATCAGGAAATGATTGTAAAGTCGCCAATTCTCTTGGAGTCATTAACCTATTTAATATAGGGTGAATATTAACACCGCCATGGTTTTCTTTTACGGTGCTCGAAGGTTTATCTCAAAAAACTTTTTTTCAACCATCACTATAATTTTTATATAAACTTTTTCCAATGGGCAATTCACGAATTTTTTCAAGTATTTTGTCACTTGTGTTTGCAAAAATATGATTTTTCTCAATGTTTTCCGGCATATCTAAATATTTTGCCAAAACATCACCAACGGTGACTCTGTTAGTTTCATCTAAAAAAGGTTTGGGATGGTAATTAATTGCATTAATTCTATTTCCGACAAAAATTACTCTTTCGCGATACTGAGGCACTCCATAATCAGCGCTATTTAATACTGTTACATTGATGTCGTAACCAATTTTTTTATAATCTTGAATTATTTTTTCTTCAATCTTGCCATTTAACATGGATCTTAAACCCTTAACATTTTCCATTAAAACAAAGTCAGGCTTAAGAGATTTTACAATTTCAAGCATTTCTAAATATAACGAATTTCGAGGATCAGTGACGGCGCGATTACCAGCTAAGCTAAATCCTTGACATGGAAAACCGCCAGCAATAAGATGAATATGTTTACCTTTCACTGAGTCTTTTAGTGTTTTTTTAACTTCTGGGTCGCAAATATCTCTATCGGTAATATTATCTTCGAAATTTCTTACTTTTGAAAAGTTATATTTATATGTTTCGACTGCAGGTTTAAGTATTTCAACCGATCCAACAGGAGTCATTCCTGCCATTACAAGTCCACACGACAAGCCACCTGCTCCTGTAAATAAATCAATAAAGAAAAAGTCTTTTTGTTGCCCTCTATCTTGCCAGGCATCTACTCTTTTCATATCTTCTTTGACTTCAAGTCAATTCACTTTGTCAACTTTTTTGCGAATTACTTCTTTTTGTTTCGATGATTTTTTGATTTTTCTTCCTGGTTTGTCTGATTTTAAAGTTTCAACCCAAGTTTTAAAATCAAGTTCATTAATAATAAATTTGTTTTTTTGCTTCTCAGCTTTTAAAGCTCCAAGTGCAATTTCTCGTCTGATTGATTTTATGGTTTTTCCAGTTCTTTTTGAAATGTCCATAATGGAAGAAAAATTCATATTTCCTCATTCTTTATTTTGATTTAGTTTTAAAAGTATTCACAGTGAAATAAATAATTAGTTATTTTGTTTAAGGAAAAAAAGAAAATTGAAATTAATTTTCAATTTCTTCTTCTCAAATTGATGTCAATTCAACATCTGGTTTACTTGTTTGTTCTAAAAGGTTCAATTTTTCTTGTTCGCATAATTCTTTATCAACTTCTACTCTTGCTCTGCGAATTGCTTCGTGAATAACCGGTTTTAAATTAACTCAATTTTGGCGAGTCAAATGAAACACGTTGTACTTTTTGGCACGAATAAATTCAATAGTGTCAAGGTATTTTAAATAAGCATCAATATTTCCAGCATATTCGTAAGTGTCGACAAGGAAGCAAATTTGGTCGCTTTGTTCAGAACCAATTGTCAAGTCAACTCGAATTGTTCCGATGTTTTTGTTCTTTTTCAAAACTAAATTTGAACTTTTAATCATTTGTTCGAGTTCAAAAATCACTTTTTTGTAAAAAGTGTCATTTTCTAGGTGCGATAAAGATGAACTAGATTCGAGTCTTCTTTCAACATAAGTTTTACGATCTTCGTCTGAAAGTTCAAGAAAAGCAAGTCAATTTCGGAAAGTTTGTAAGTCTAAATTGTCGTTGTTAAAAATTGTAACTTGGTTGGATTTAATTGACTTAATAACAATAATTTTATCTTTAGCACGACTAATAGCCACATTGAGCGCGTTGCGCCCCCCAGGACGTCCCACATAAGTTCCGTGGATTCCAGTAGTAGCATCGTAACAAACTGTAGCAATAACTAAATCAGCTTCATCACCTTGAATGTTTTCAATGTTCCGAATAATCAGTTGACGAGTATTCATTGCTTCTTCGATTTGACTATATTTTTCAAGCACGATAGTTTGAATTAAGTCTTGTTGCTTTGAGTTAAAACACAATAAGATAATTTTTTCGTAAATTGGTAAGTATTTCAATAATAAATCAATAGCAAATTCTGCTTCCTTAGTGTTTTTGTTATCTTCTCACTTACCGTCAATGTCATAAACTTCAATTGGAGTTTTGCTTACATTACTAAAATTGTCAATAACATCTAAGCTTTCGTTATAAAACTCTTTGGAACTAAATGTCATTAAGGCCGCATAGTTTGAACGGTAGTTTTTGTCAAGCAAAATATTGTGTCCTACTGTTCCTTTGGCATAATCTAACAACGATGGCACTGATGAATAAACGGTATTGTCATCGCTAATTCTGATGCTAAACCAGTTAGTTGGTTTCATTTGTTGGTCATCACCTGCCAAAATTTTGATTTTGGCCAAATAGAGTAACGGCAAGCCCTTTTCAAGGAAAAGTTGGCTTGATTCGTCAATAATTGCATAGTCAAATTCTTCTTTGTTTCAAGGTGTCAAGTCAATATCTGGGTTAACAACAATCACTGGAAACATTTTTTTAATAATAGCCGCGAATTTTTTAACAAAGTTGTACACTGGCATTTTTTTCGACTGCACCACAACAGAAAATTCAGTGAGTAAGGCGTTTTCTTCATAAGAAAAGTTCTGAATTTTTTCGTTAATTTGTAAAGCAATCATTGCTTTAATGAGTTTAATGTCATTTAATCTTTTATTATGTTCCGGAGTTTTGTTATTAATTAACAAATCACATTTTTCATAATCATCAAGACTTAAACCATCAAAGTAAGGTAACACATCGTTCAAATTTCAGTTAAATTGTTTGAACATTTCAAACATTGCTTTAGCTTCTTTTTTGATGTATCTGTTCTTTTTATCAAAAGTTTTTCATTTTACATGATTGAGACTAAGTAATGCGTTTTGAAATTCGTTGGCTGTTTCAAAATTAAATTCATTAGGCAGCTTAATTTCACGGTCAAAAGTGACCAATTTTTCTCACATTTCTTTTGTAATTAAGTGTCAAACCGGCGCAAAGTTATCAAAAATATTTTGCAATCTATCAAGGTTTTCTCAAGATTTAATTTGAGCTAAATTATCCAAATAATCTACTTCACTTTGGTTTAAAAAATGTAGCGGACGAAGTTTAACTTCTTTATTAATATCAAATTGACGCACATATTTAAGATACTTTTCAATTTGTTCATAGAAAGAAACTTTAGATGCTACTCTACTATTGTTGATTAAATTTAGAGTAAAGAGTTTGAGTTCACCTAGTCTTTCGATGATAACGTCGATAGCAGCTTTTTTCTCAGAACAAACAACAGTACTGCGACCAAAAAGCATTGCGTTAACTAAAACATTGACGATAGTTTGGCTCTTACCAGTTCCTGGAGGTCCTCAAATAATTGTGTTTTGAATTAAAGAAGAAACAATAGCACGATCTTGCGAGTAGTTTGTGTGTGAAATTTTAAAAATCGATTTTTTGGGGTTGAAAATGACTTTATTGATATTGTTTTTGTATACATTAATGTTGAAAGTATTACTAATTAGAATTGATTCAAGTTCTGCTTTGTTCAAAATTTCAAGCATTCTGTTACGAACATAACCACCTGCTGGTTGGAAAAGCCCAAGTACACAACCACCATAAAACTCAAGAAGTTTTTGGTTTTTAATATCTTCAGATTTAAAACGATTAATTTTTTGAATAACTTGTTCAAGAGAGACGTGAAAATTCAAAAATGAACCAAGCTCAACGTTAAGGAATTCAAGAATGTCTGGGAATTTTTTACCTTCAATTTTTTCGTTGGTTAAGTCAATATCAAAGTTTGACTGTTGGAGAATGAAAATTAGTTTTTCATTAAGTTTAAAATCGCCTTCAGATTTAAGGAAAACTTTCGAACCTTTTTTAACAAGACTTACTTCTTTAAAAATTAGAGGCGCATAAACTGACTTAGTTTCAATTAAAACTTTCACAAAAATATAACCAATATGCATTGGTCAAGTACTTGATTGTTGGAAAATATCTTCTGCTTTAACTTTAAATTTTTTTCACTTGTTATTTTGACGTTGAAATTCACTTTCAATTTCATCGATGATTTTATTTTTAGCAAATTCAAAGTTGTTTTTGATAAGCTTTTCACGATTTTCACTAAGTTCATAGTGTTCGTAATTTCTTAGTAAATTAATAAGCACAAATGGATCGTTAATGCGTTTGACTTTATTTTTTAAATCATCGTGTCAATTTTGTACTAATTCAATTTCAAAGTTAGGATCATAAACAATTTTTTCTACTGCTTTTTTACCAAAAGTAGTTAAAAAGTCAAAATAACTAGTATTGTCAATGTTGGTGAAAATACTACTGTCAAATTGCTTAATATCAAGTAAATTAGATAAGATATTTTTATATTCTTGCTTTTTATTCATATGTCAAGCCTCTATATTTAATTATTAATATATAGTAAAATTATAAACATGAATGACACAATTACAGCGATAAGTTCGGGCGGAAAAATTAACCAAGCTATTTCAATTATTCGGATTTCTGGTGATCAAGCCTTTGCTGTAATCTCGAAGATTTTTTCTGGAAAAATAGGGAAAAATCGAGAAGTTACTTTTGGAAACATAATTGATAATTTTCATAATAACACCATAGTTGATGAGGTTTTGGTTGCTTGATTTTACGGGCCAAACACTTTCACGGGCGAAAACACAGTGGAAATTAATTGTCATGGTGGCGTTGTTGTTACAAACCAAATTTTGAAATTAGTCTTAGCTAACGGTGCGCGCTTAGCTTTGCCAGGCGAATTTTCACAAAGATCGTTTTTAAATGGCAAAATGGACTTGATTAAAGCTCAAGCAATCAATGATTTAATTCACGCTCAAACTGAACGTCAGACGCAACTGGCGCTCAAAAAATTTTCTGGTGTTGTTTCGCAAATGATTAATTCTTTAATGAAAGATTTGATGTATTTAATTGGTGCAATTGAAGTTAACATTGACTATCCAGAATATGATGATGTCGAAAATGCTCTCGGTTCAGAGTTGTTACTGAAACTTAAAGCTTTCGACGAAAAGGTCAGCGTTATACTGGACAAAAGTCAAACAGGAAGGTTAATTTTCGAAGGTGTCAAAGTCGCGATTTTAGGGCAACCAAATGTTGGGAAGTCATCAATTTTGAATTGTTTGTTGGAAGAAGAAAAAGCAATTGTCACAGACGAAGCAGGTACTACGCGTGATGTCATAGAAGCTACTTACCAAATTGATGGCTTTTTATTCAAACTAATTGATACGGCTGGTTTACGAGAAACCACGCAAAAAATAGAAAAATTAGGTATTGAAAAATCACTTGATCAAATTGCTAAAGCCGACATTGTAGTTCATATTCAACAACCAAATGCGCCAGCCAATCAATTTGATGCAAAAATTATTGAAACTTGTCAGCAATTACACAAAAAGCGTATTGCTGTGATCAACAAAAGCGATCTGTTACCAGCTAATTTCGTGCAAGAAGCAGACAAAATTTATGTGAGTGCCTTGACTCAAAATATTACAGATCTTAAAAATGCTTTAGTTAACGCTTTTGATTTAAATTCTTTTGCTGAGTCAGAGGTAATCTCAAGCGCGCGTGAAATCGCACTTATTCAACAAGCACAACAAAATATTCGCGATGCTATTACAACTTTAAAAAATGGTTTAGATGCAGATCTGACTATTGTTGATATTAGACGAGCATGAGCGAATTTAGCTGATATTAGTGGCCGTGCTGATAATGAAGATTTATTAGATGAAATGTTTAGAAATTTTTGTTTAGGAAAATAAGGAGAAATTTATGGCAATTAAGTATGTTGATGCACACACCCATCCGTTAAAATGTTACTATAAAGATAATTATCAATATTGCGAAGAAGCCTACAATAAAGGAGTAGCCGTGATGATGGTCACAGGTTGCGACCCGCAAGAAAATGAAGAGGTTTTACAACTTTGCAAACATTTTGATCATACTTTTCCAGTAATAGGAATTCACCCAACGCTTGCAACAGGGAAACAAGATGGTGAAATTTTAGCAAAACAAATCACACCAGAAGTCAAAGCAATTGGCGAAATTGGTTTAGATTATTACTGAAAAAATGTGCCTCGTGAAATTCAAATTGAATCATTTGACGCACAAATTGAAACAGCGAAAAAATTTAATTTACCAGTAGTTGTGCATATGCGTGACGCCTATGAGGATTTATACGAAGTAATTAAGAAACGCGCTGACCAAGTTACTTTTATGATTCACACTTTTAGTGGTGATTTATATTGAGCTAAAAAATTCTATGAATTGGGTTGTTACTTTAGCTTTAGTGGCATTGTAACCTACAAAAATGCGCAAAAAACCATTGAAGTACTGGAATGATTGCCGGTTGAGCGAATTTTGACTGAAACTGACGCACCTTACTTGTCACCGGCACAAAAACGTAACGAATGAAATGATTCAACGAATGTGATTTATGTTACTACTTTTATTGCTGGGTTGAAGAAAATGCCTTTTGAAAAATTTGCTGACCAGGTGCTCAAGAACACGAAGGAACTATTTAAGTTAAATGTTTCAAGAAAAAAATAAACAAGTTTTTGCCAAGAAAAAGTTCGGGCAAAATTTTTTAATTAATCAGACTTTAATTAAGAAAATAGTTGCCTTGATCGAACCGGCGAACAAACACCTCATAGAAATTGGCCCAGGACGCGGTGCTTTGACGAAAATGCTTGCGCCACAGGCTCAAAGGTTAACTGCGTTTGAAATTGATCCTGATATGAAAAATTATTTACTAGCTCAAAACATTTTGAATGAAGAGCAAATTGTGTTGCAGGACTTTTTACAAACAGACTTAAATTCATATAAAGGTTATGAAGTAGTTGGTAATATCCCTTACTATATTACTAGTGATATTTTGTTTAAACTTTTTGATTATCGTTACTGTTTTAAAAAAGCTTATTTGATGGTGCAAAATGAGGTAGCAGATCGTTTGGTAGCTAAGCCAAATACTAATGCTTATTCCAAATTAACGCTTACAGCACAACATATTGCAAAGGTCACTAAGTGTTTTAAAGTTCCTAGTTCGGCGTTTAATCCTATGCCAAAGGTTGATTCAGCAATTATAATGTTAGAATTTTACCAAGATGAAACTGACAATTATGATCAACTCAAAGAGTTTTTTAAACTTTGTTTTTTGGCTCGTCGCAAAAAACTTTCATGAGCGCTGCAAACCAAATATACGTCAGCGGCAATAAAAAATACGTATAATATACTAAATTTAAATGATTTAACAAGAATTCAGGAGTTAAATTTAGAAACAGTGTTGAAACTTTACGAGTTGTTGAACGAAAGGACTAATGATTAATTACATTTACGAATACGACTTTTTAGATTTATTGAATTTGTATCATAATCGACCAGATCATGACGGCAAGAAGCAAAAAACTACCTATCGCCGCAAGCGTAATTGACGAATTATCGGTTTTAGCTTAGCTTTAATTTTTGCTGTAGTGTTTATTCTAGCGCCAGTACTTTATTATTTTGCAATCGCTAAAAAAACCATCGAAACTAATGACATAACAATCCTTGTTTTAACTTCAGTTGCGGGCACTTTTTTACTTATTGTTGGTTTTATGGTTTTAATGTTTCACGTTTTCGTGCAGAAAGCACTCCGCGCTGAACTTAAACATAATGATCGCACCACAGCCTTGGCGGCGTATCGTCAGGCGTGCAAATGAGCATTGAACTTTGGGGCAATCAAAAAAGCGGAACCAACACAACCAAAAGCAAAGAAAACAAAAAAGAAAGCTAACTAAGGAAAATTATGGCGAAAATTACTTTTATTGGAACAGGCGCCTGAGCAAGCGGCTTGGCAACAATTTTGGCAGAAAATAATCACAAAGTAACAATGTGAGGAATTAACCGGGACGAAATCAACGATATAAATCGTGGACTTAACCGTGTTTATTTTGGCAACAACAGTTTTAAGAACGCACGCAAAATTGAAGCAACTGATGATTTAGAAAAAGCTCTTGCAAGTGTGCACTTTTTAGTTTTAGCAGTACCATCAAGTGCTTTTGATAAAGTGATTCCAAACATCAAAACATATTTAGGCGACCGTCAAGTTGATGTTATTAACGTTGCTAAAGGTATTGATGCGCAGACACAAATGTTTTATTCAGAAATTGTGCGCAAAGAATTTGGTTCAGCACTACAAAATTACTGCACTATCTTGGGGCCTTCATTTGCCACTGAAGTATTTGCTGGTGATTTAACTGTTGCCAACGTGGTTGGTCCAAAGCAAAATTACTTGAAAAAAGTTGCTCGTACCTTTAATAATTCCCACTTCAAATTGGTTCCTCATAAGGACGAAAATTCTGCACAATTATTTGCTGCGTTGAAAAATGTTTATGCAATTGGCACTGGCATGGCGGGTGTGTTATTTCCAAGTAAAAATACAGAAGCGGCTTTGCTTACTATTGCTGTCAAAGAAATTAATGAAATTAAAAGTGTAATGTTCCCACATAGTTCTAAAACTTTTGGTTTTGAATACGCTGCGATTGGTGATTTATTTTTAACTTGCACTTCTCTTAAAAGTCGTAATTATAGTTTTGGTGTGCAAATTGCGCAAGTTGGTGTTACTAGTGCTCTTGAGTTAAACACTAAAACAATTGAAGGCTATCGTTCAGCTTCAATTTTTCGCGAACTAATTGAAGGTTCAGAGTATCAACACTTAAAATTGCCATTTCTCAAAAACATTATGAAAGTACTTTTTGAAAATAAACGTCCTGATAAATTACTTGTTTTCTTAGCTAACGTTGATTAAACAAAAATGACTCACTTGTGGAGTCATTTTTTTAAATTTGTTTTCTTTATTTAATTAGTGTTTTTTTGCAAGTTCAAGTAGGTCGTTTTCTACTTTTTGCAAAATTTCTGCGTTGCTTAGACCTGCATAAGCAGCTGTTTTTGTACCGGCAATTAGTAATGAATTAATTTTATTAACACCTAAAAAACGGAAAGTGCCTTCAAGTTGTTTAAGATGATTGCCGAAAGGATATCAGTCCGCTGGCGCTCCTTGTGTGCCCACAAGTAAAACACTCAAATTATCTAAGTATCCAATTGAGCGATGTTTACCAGCATACTTATATGAAAATGTTTTTTCAGCCACACAAATTCCGTCAATAAAGTTTTTTAAAACACTACTGTAACCAAAATTGCTCATTGGCGCACCAATGATAAGCACATCAGTGTTTTTGAGTAAATTAATATAATAATCAGAATTTACTTTGGTCAAAAAACTCTTGAAACCATCAACCGCATTGAGAGTTGTAGTAGCAAAAGGTGTTTGGTTAAGGTCTAACAAACTTACTTCGGCGTTAGCGTGCACATTTTTAATGTTGTTTGCCACCGCTTGTGCTGCTTGTCACGAAAGTGAATTTTGATTCAATGAAGAATTAACTACAACAAGTTTAAGTGGTTTTGTCATCTTTGCTCCTTTAGGTAAATAATTTAAATTATAAAGATATAAAATTAAAATTCACATAAGTTCAGCAAATGTTATTAAATTCACTAATAATTGCTAAAATCAACAAAAATCAAGTTCCTCTAAGTAACATTTATTCTTGGATTTATTTCTCAGAAAAAATGGCTGTGAGGTAAGACTAAATTGAATTAGGAGACAAAAAATAATGAGTTTTACGAAGTTTAAACAAACTTATGTAAGTTTTCTTGATGGTGACGAAATCATACTTTTTACAAAAAAGATCCAAGTCAAGTGAGAAAAGTTAGCGATAAAAAAATCGAAAAAAAGTTTGTATGAATTAAACACAACATGCGAAACACCGTATGTAAAACTTTTTGTTCCGGAAAACATTGAATTAACAGTTGATGTTCGTAAAAAATATGTTTCTGATTTTTATAAAACAGTTTTAACTGCTTGTATTGAACCAATACAGCGCAAATACGAAAAACTTTTTGGTTTACCAATGGGCGACTTCATTGTGACAAAAAAATATAGTACTTGAGGCACATGAATTTCAAATTTGGTTAGTCTAAGGCCTAAAACTAGTGATTGAAAAATTTCATATTCACTCAGTTTAGTTTTACTTAATCAAAAATATATTGAAACAGTCGTTGTGCACGAATTAACACATTGTTTTTTCGATAAACATAACAAAGAGTTTATGCAGAAGACACAAGAAGTGTTGCCTGATTTTATGGAACGAGAATTTGAGTTAAACCACATTTGCGCTGAAATAAACTAAAAAATAAACTTTATTTTTGTCGCCGGCTGTTTCCATATTTTAGTAATGCAAATTAAAATTAAAATCAAGTAAAGTTTGCAAATATAATTATGTTATAGGGTTAATTGTTAAAATTATGGCAAATTTTAATTTTGTATAATTGCTTTAACTCACAAAATTATTTAGTCTATATATAATTTCATTATATATAGTTAAATTTTATTTTAACACTTGCCAAAGTGGAAAATTGAGGTGATTATGAGCACTAATAATGAATACGGCGCACAAAGTATTAAGATTCTTGAAGGATTAGAACCAGTTAGAGTTAGACCCGGAATGTATATTGGTACAACAGGACTTAAAGGTCTTCACCATTTAATTTGGGAAATTGTTGACAATTCCGTGGATGAATGTATGGCAGGTTATGCCAACAAAGTAAGTATCACTTTGACTCCTGATGGTTATGTGATTGTGGAAGACAACGGTCGTGGAATTCCTACCGCTATTCACGAAGCTACAGGCGTTTCTACTGTGGAAACTGTTCTTACAGTCTTACATGCTGGCGGTAAATTTAATCAAGATAGTTACAAAGTTGCTGGTGGTTTACATGGTGTTGGCGCCTCGGTTGTAAATGCTTTGAGTGCTGAATTAGAAGTTTGAGTTAAACGTGAAGGCAAAATTCATTATGCTAAATTTGCTAATGGTGGCCAAACTATTCAATCATTAGTTGTCATTGGTGAATGTGACGTAAATGAGACTGGTACCAAAATTAAATTTATCCCTGACTTTACCATTATGGAAAAAAATGCCTTTGACAAGGACGTAATTGTTGACCACATCAAACAAACTGCTTATTTAACGAAAGGCTTGACAATCTCATTAACTGACCAAAGAGATGGTACTTTCAAAGAATTTATGTTTGAAGGCGGGATTATTGATTATGTCAAAGAACTTAACCTTGGGCAAAAGTTAGTTCACAACGATGTTATTTATGCTGCAGGCGAATCTGCTTATGGCGGCCAATTTGCAGTCGGTGTTGAAGTTGCAATGCAATACAATGAAAGAATTCCTTCGAATGTTGTTTCGTATACAAACAACATTATCACCGTTGAAGGTGGCACACACGAAAATGGATTTTATGATGCCTTAGTACGTTTAATCAATAATTATGGTGTAGATCAAAATTTAATCAAAAAGGATGAAGATAAAGTTACTAAGGATGATGTCAAAGAAGGTTTAGTAGCTATTATTTCAATCAAACACAAGGAACCGATTTTCGAAGGACAAACCAAAGCAAAACTAGGTAACAAAGACGCCCGCGTGGCCGTGAATAAAGTCTTTAGTGAAGCTTTTGAACGTTTTCTTAACGAAAATCCTACCGAAGCTAAGTTAATTGTTCAAAAAGCTCTAGCGGCTAAAAAATCTCGTTTGGCCGGCCAAGCTGCTCGTGATGCGGCACGTAAGAAAACAGTGTTTGATGGCGGTGCAATGCCGGGCAAACTTGCTGATTGTTCATCTAAAAATGCCGAAATTAGTGAACTTTACATTGTCGAAGGTAATTCAGCTGGTGGTTCAGCTAAAATGGGGCGTGATCGCAGTTACCAAGCGATTTTGCCACTACGTGGTAAGGTTATCAATGCGGAAAAAGTTGCACCTTACAAAGTTTTTTCAAACGAAGAAATTCAGTCACTTATTACTGCTTTTGGTACTGGTGTACTTGATGACTTTAACATCAACAAACTCCGTTACCACAAGATCATCATTATGACTGATGCCGACGTTGATGGTGCCCACATTCGAACTTTATTATTAACTTTCTTATATCGTTACTTCCGTCCTTTGATTGAGTATGGTTTTGTGTATATTGCGCAACCACCTCTTTACAAAATTCAAGTTGGGAAAACTATTAATTACGCTTATAGTGATGACGAAAAAGCCCAAATTTTGGACGGACTTAGTCCTAATGTAAAAGTTACGATCCAAAGATATAAAGGGCTTGGTGAAATGGATCCTGAACAATTGTGAGAAACCACAATGAATCCAGAGACTCGTTTAATGATTCAAGTCCAAATTGACGATGCTGCACGCGCTGACTGGGCCTTTACTACCTTTATGGGCGAAGAAGTTTTGCCAAGACGTGAATTTATCGAACAAAACGCCAAATTTGTCAAAAATATTGATTTTTAGTATTTTTTTGTATCAAAAATGCACTTTTTGCTTTTTTGGTACTTTTTTTGTTCTATAATAATTTCAACTTTTATAGGAGGAAATATGCTTAAAGAAATTTCAGTACAACAATATCTTGATGAATATAAAGGACACAAGAAAGACTATGTTTTAGTATTTCACGCTGAATGATGTCCTGCTTGCAAAATGTTTAAACAAACTTTAGATGAAGTTGCTCAAAAAGAAAATGTGGAAGTAATCCGTTTGAACATCGACCACGACCCAGACAAGAAACTTGTGAGCGAATTTGGCGTTAGCTCAATTCCTTTCTGAGTAATGTTTAAAAACGGCGAAAAAGTTTTTGAATCATTAGGTTTCTTGCCAGTTGATGCTTTTACTCAAAAAATAAAAACTTACTTGAAATAAAACAAAAAGGCTGCAGCGCCTTTTTTTGTTACTCTTTTGCATTCAATCCTAACACATAGTTATATTGACAAAATTAGTGTGAAAACTGCTAATTCACTTTAACGGTGATAAAATTGTAATGTTATTCTTACATCTGTATCTATTTCTTAAATCTAATTCATAATTAAAGGAGTTGTTGTGGAGTATAAGCGCATTAAAGGTACTCGTGACATTTGTGGTCGTGAAGCCAGAGTCCAACAATACTTAAAAACATTGTTTTTTCTAGAGACTACAAGTTTTGGATGTGACTGAATAGAATTACCAATTTTAGAATCAGCCGAATTGTTTCGTCGCAACCTAGAAACTAGTGATATTGTTAAAAAAGAAATGTATGAATTTGAAGACAAAGGCAAACGCAAAGTTACTTTACGTCCAGAAGGTACGGCTGGCTTTGTGCGCGCGTTTGTGGAAAACAAATGATATGCTGACACAACATCATTCAAAAAGTTCGCATACTTAGGCCCAATGTTTCGTTACGAGCAACCACAAAAAGGAAGATATCGCCAATTCAACCAAGCTGGTGTTGAATTTTTATGTGATAAAAATCCTTTTAATGACGCTGAAATAATCATTTTTGCTTATACTTTCTTGCAAAAATTTACTCCTAACATTAAACTCAAGCTCAACTCACTTGGTGATAACGAAACTCGTGCGCAATATCAACAGGCTTTGAAAAACTATTTAACCAAGCACAAGAAGCAACTTTCTCCTTTAAGTCAAGAACGTTTAGAAACTAACGTATTAAGAATTTTGGATGATAAAGTCGATTCAAAACTTGAAATTATGGACAATGCTCCAAAATTAGAGTCATACTTAACTCCAAATTCAAAGGCATACTTTGAAAAATTAAAGACAATTTTGGCAGCAAATGGCATTGATTTTGAACAAGATGACAAACTAGTGCGCGGCCTAGATTACTATGATGAAGTGGTATTTGAAATTGTTTCGCAATCAGATCAGTCTGGTTCGCAAAACACTTTAATTGGAGGTGGCAGATATTCTAATTTAGTAAGCGAACTAGGCGGCCCACAACTTTCAGCATGTGGGTTTGCACTTGGTGTAGATCGTTTGGTCGATTTGTTACTTGAAGAGGAAACTTTGCCTTTCGTCAATTCACACTTGTTCAAAGTTCACAACCAAAGCATTGATTTATTAATGTTTGTTCAATCTGAATCTGATCTTGATTGAGCTTTTAAATTTGTGTTCCAAGCTCGTAAGGAAAGCATCAATATCGAATTAATTAAAGATACAGGTTTAAAAACAAAGAAAATTTTCGAACGAGCAAATCGCTATCAAATTCACAATCTTATTTTCTTTGATTCTTTTGCTTCGACGAATACTTATCTTTACAAAAATACTCAAACTAACGCAAAAGTTACGCTTGATTTTAATAATGTTGACTGAAACCAAATTATTGAAATGCTCAAACTTAACATCAAAGCGTAAGCTTAGAAAAGAGATTTTATGAAATCAAAAACAATTAATAACGGACAAATTAACAGCAAACATTTAGGCAAACAACTTACAGTTCATGGTTGAGTTGCAAACAAAAGACGTTTTGGTGAGTTAACTTTTATTGACTTGCGTGATCGTAGCGGTATCATCCAATGTGTCTTTAATCAAGACTTAAAAGTTAACAAAGAAAGCGTGATGGAAGTTACCGGCGAGCTTGTTCGTAGAATAAAACCAAATCCAAATTTGCCAACTGGGGAATTTGAACTGGTTGTAAATTCATTTGAAATTTTCACGCAAGCACCTGAGGAGCTTCCTTTTGCAATTCGTAACGACATTGATGTTAAAGAAGATTTGCGTCTTAAGCATCGTTACTTGGATTTAAGACGTCCAAAAATGCTTGAAAATTTAATGTTGCGCCACAAATTAATTACCACAATTAGTAACTTTTTAACTAAAGAAGGTTTTTTAGGCGTAGAAACTCCTTTGTTGGCTAAAAGTACACCCGAGGGAGCACGTGACTTTCTTGTGCCAACTCGAAACAAGGGAAACTTTTGAGCCTTACCACAAAGTCCACAATTATTTAAACAAATTTTAATGATTGGTGGCATCGAAAAATATTACCAATTCGCAAAGTGTTTTCGCGATGAAGACAGTCGTAAAGATCGTCAGCCTGAATTCACCCAACTAGATATTGAAGTTTCATTTTTAACAGTTAAAGACTTTCAAAAATTTATCGAAAAAATGTTCAAGCACACTTTTAAACAATTAGGGTTGGAGTTAGCTAAAGGGGCTTTCCCTCGTTATAAATATTTTGATGTTTTAAGAGATTATGGAACTGACAAACCAGATCTTAGATATGGTTACAAAATTCAAGATTGTAATGACTTTTGCGTTGATACTGAATTTAACATTATTAAAGATGCGCCCGCTAAAAGATATCTTTTCGTTGACAGTATTATCACCAAAAAAGATTTTGTTGAATTAGAAGAAATTGCCAAGAAAAATGGCGCAAACATTCTCTTTTACTTTGTTGTACAAAACGGAAAAGTTATTCTAACTAACTTTGCGAACAAAGTTCCAGAAGCTGTGCAAACGTTAATAACACAAAATGAAAATCACGACGGAACCTATTTTATAGTCGCAAATACATACGAGAATGCTTCTAAGGCACTTGGAGCAGTTCGTGTTAGTTTAAATGAGAAGTTTCACTATGCTAACGATGATATTTATCATTTTTCATGAATCACTGATTGACCAATGTTTGAAAAAGATGAAGAAAGTGGCACTTGACAAGCAGCCCACCATCCATTTACACAATTTGACCACGAGATTAGCAAATTGGACAAGTTGCCAATGGAAAAAATCAAAGCTAAATCATATGATCTTGTTTTAAATGGTTTTGAACTTGGTTCAGGTTCAGCGAGAATTTTTGACCCAATTGTACAAAAGAAAATGTTCGATTTAATTGGTTTAACAAAAGAACAACAGCAAGCAAAATTTGGTTGATTCTTAGAAGCTTTTTCATACGGTGTGCCGCCACATTGCGGCATTGGTCTAGGTCTGGAACGTTTGTTGATGATAATTGCTAAAGAGAAATCAATTCGTGATGTGATGGCGTTTCCCAAAAATGCAAAACAAATTGACGTATTTATGGAAGCTCCAAGTACTGTTGATGCCACACAGCTAAACGACCTTGGCCTTGAATTATCCGAAAAATAATTGTTTGATTTAGCTATACAATTTCACAAATTAGATTTTTGAATAATAAATTTGTAGATTTATTTTCTAAATCAGAATTTAGAAACAAAAAATTGAATATATTAAAAAACAAGCTTTGAAAAAAGCTTGTTTTTATAATCTTTATTTCTTTAGAGTTACAACTTTTTCGGCATAAATATTCGAATTTAGAGTTGAGTAAACTTTAACTTTAAATACAAGAGAAGTTTCATCAGCGTTAACAAATTCAGCACTATAAGCTAATGATGGATGTTTTAGAAGCAATGGCACATTTTTACCACCATCAATAGCATTTCCTGAAACAAGTTCACTTTTGAATTCAGATGCTTGAGAAATTTTTCTGTTCCCTAAATAGTTAAATCAAATTTGTTGAGCATCCAAGTATTTGTTGAGTTTGTCTGAAGTGAATTCTTCTTTTGCCAAACCAGTCAACTTAATGGCTTTTGAACGGGTAAGTTCTCATTCAGGATTAGTAGTGCTTATAAGAGTGTAATTAACATATAATTCACCCTTTGTTTCATCATAATAATTTTCAGGCAATGAAAACTTAACAAAAACTGGAATTTCTATATTTAACCTGCTATTTTTTTGTGGCAGCAATTCGTATTTATTGCCCCAAATACCATCGGTAGCGTCAAATTTAGCCTCAAAAGAAGGCAAGAATGACACATTTGGTTGTTGATTGAATGCTGACATTAAGAAATCAGTTACGTAAGGAACCGCTTTTTCTCACTTGTTATAAATTTTGACGGAGTCAGGTAGATCGTAAGCAAAGTTATTAGCAAATTTTAAAAATTCATTTTTTGATTTAATTTCTTTTTTAAACCCATCGAGAACAAATTCTTTGCTTACAGAATTAATAGTTCTTCCTGTGTTGGTATTGACCGTTGACACAGTTAATGTTAATTTAATTGTGCCTTCTTTATCGTTTGCAATCGCAGTATCAAGAGAAGATGCTATCTGGAAATGATTTGCAAAGGCTCCATCCTTAAACAAGAATCTTTGTTTTGCTAGGTTTTTACCTCATTGAACACTGGTTAGTGATGACAATCCTTCGTTGTTAACTAGCATAATTTTTAAATTGTCACGATATTGGTTTTTTAGTGAATTAAGAACTGCTGAGGCGCTTCTAAGAAATAATGGTGTATTTTCTCAAGAATTATTTCTTTCATTAAAAATAACGGCTTTTGTAAACTTGTTATCAAGAGTATCATTCAATTTGGCTTCTGTATCATATTTTTTACCAAAATTATAAGTAAATTTCCTTGTAACAGAGTTACCAAAAGTATCCAAAATTCTAACAGTATATTTCTTCGAGTTTTCAACAGAATCATCGTCCATATCATCTGATGATATTTTTACTACAAGGTTTTTAAAGTTACTATTGTCTCCAAACGGACGATAGTCTTTGACTTCTGGATCAAAATATTGCAATGACATAGAGTCATCAGAAATTGTTGTAGAACCCACTTGTATTTCCGTTTCCGATGACGATGATCAAGAAGATACATAGTTTATGTAATTGTCATAGCGATTTTCTTTTTCAAATGAAAGTCTTAAATTTGCTCAAATGCTGTCATCGACTTTATATGAATTTCTATTAATATTGAAACCAAAAATTGGCACAGTTTTTGTATATGTTAGTCCATCAGTTAATTTAAAAGTAGTTCTTAAATTATACGTTCCAAGTTGATCGTTATATGGGTTAACATCTAATCGTTCAAAACTAACTCCCTCAAAATTACTATATATTTTTGATAAGTTATGGTTTAAGTAAAGTCCATTGTTTAAATCTATTTTGCGTGATATAACAAGATTATCAAATTCGCTCGCTGTTAACTCATAGTAGTTTTGTTCATAATTGTTATTTGTTGGAATAATTACTTGCAGGTCGTTAAGAGCATCTACTTTTTTCTTAAGAGATGCAAAACCTTGAATTTCTGATGCCACAAAGTTGTTGATTTTAACATTTTCTTTATATTGAATATTTGGATCACTTTTTAAGCTAAATTTCGCCATTACTGTTGCATATCCTTCAGCATCATTTGCTTCGTAAGAAACGTTTGGAAGAAATTCAACATTGACATCTTTTGCATATTGATCAAACGCTAATTTTCTTTTTGTAATAATGTCAGAATCGTTTTGCTCATCTATAGGGATGTTTGTTGAGTTTAAATCGTCTACAGCAAGTTCGAAATTTAATAAGTTTGTCTTATTTTGATAATAAGAAGGTAATTGATTAATAGTTGAAATAGCGTTGGTTTCGTCGGTAGCTAATTTTGCATAACCTTCTAAATTAATTTTAGTTAAATAATTTTGTAAGGCCTTCACGCTTTTTTCAATTTCAAAACCATAAACTGTGTATTTCTTTGTATAACTTTCATTAGGATTGGTTTTTGACGTTATAGTAACATCAAAAGTTAAAGTTCCGTTCAGATCATCGATGCCATTTTGCGCTAACTTTCTAGTAATTGTATGTGAACGTCCATCGAAAACTGTGTTGTTTAAGTCGTTTAAATAATTAGAATCAGAATTAGTTTTTACTAATCTTATTAAGTTGATGTCATTATCAATGTTAATATATTTAACAGCTTCAGAAGGTTTTAAGCTTGTTAGAAATGTTCTTTTTTCAGGGCGTAGATACAATGCTGTTGCATCATTCAAAATGTTTTTAAAAGTATCATGATCAGGTTCGAAATTTTGAAAATTGTCTAAAGTGGTTAGGAAAGTTTTACTAGTTCCATCTTTATTAAGAGAAGAAATTGTAATTTTAATGTCTATTGAATTGTTAGTGTTTTGAGAAACAAATTCATACTTAAAAGTATTTTTTGGAAGCATAGAAGTAAGTTTTATTAATTCATCTTCGCTATATCATAATTGTTTGTTTTCAGAGTTTGCCAAAAGAAATACGTTAATTTCATCAGTAACAGTTGGCAAAGCATTCTTAAGTTGTTCTGGAGTGAAGTTGAGAAATTTTTCGTAGTTTTTGCTAGTAAGATTTAATGAAGCTATTACTCTGTTGTTTGTTCCAAAAATTTTATTTCAGTCTGAATCTGTTCATCCGTTTTTAATTACATCATTAAAGTTTTTGAAACCTCAAAGATCAACGGCATCTAAAAAGAAAGTATTATTTTGATTTGCTTCAGATATTTTTAGAATGACAGCTTTTCTTATAAGCCCTAATCTATCATTAGACATCGGTGTTGGTTTAGGATAAAGTTTTGCAACTTCATCGTTTTGATCAAGAAAAAAATTGAATATTTATTCGTCAATTCCTTTAAAGGGTCTATTTCAACAATTTGGTTATTTTCGTTGATAACTTTAGCTTTTACGCTAATTTTGCTGATATCAATTTTGGGAGTCTTTGTTTCTTCATCTTCTATCATTTCGCTTTCTGACAGAAATTTTGACGAAGCATCATTTAAAATCACCGAAAATCAATTCGGATTTTCGACATATTTAGCGAACATAGCTGGAAGAGCTTTAGTATCAACAAGGTTTTCAAATATAAAATCTTTTTGCGCTGTTCCAAGTACGAGTCCATCGTTACTATTTACAATTGCACGAATTATTATTTTGTTTGAAAAAGGATCGAAGATAGGCACTTCGTATTGAATATCAACATCAGGTACAATCAGCAAAATATCCTTTGTTAAATTGTCATCTTTACTTACTGTGTATAACGTAAAGAAGTTTTTAAGCGTTGAATTTACAAAATATTTTAACTCATTCCTATCTTCGTACATTTGTTGTCATGAACCAGAAAGATTCTTTTCTATAAAATTTGAGAAATTACTGATTTGTTCTCTAGCGAACACAAGTTTTGTTCTAGAATCATCAAGTAAAGCTTGCAAATCTTTAGATTTTTTTTCATCAGCTTTTGATTCTGCTTGTCCAGAAATGCTAGCTGCTTTTGCCCCTGAATCTTTTTCATCATCAGTAGACGATGAACCACAAGAAATTGCTAAAACAGGAGAAAGAGCAAGTATTGAGCTTGTTGCAAAAATTAAAGAAAATTTTCTTTTTAATTTCATAATTTTTTACCTCTTTTTTAAAAGAACGTTTTGTTTGCACACATCATAAAAAAAAAAAAAAAAAAAAAAAAAAAAAAAAAAAAAAAAAAAAAAAAAAAGACCACGTTTTTGACAAACTAAGCAAAAAAATTATGAAAATTTACAGAAAAGTCTACTTTTTTACATAACAAACCAAATTTGTTTACAGTTTTCGTCATCCTAGTTAGAGTGGTTTAGTGTTTAAGTTTTATCTTTTGGGCAGTTATTTTTTTGAAAAAAAATTGATAAGGTTCAAAATTCCAATTAAATGTAACTTACTTTGTTTATAGTGCTATGACATAGGGTTAACATTGAAATTTACTAAGAAATTTAAAAACCATTTATTCAAAAGTGCTGGTGCAACAAGGTTGTTGGAACTAATTTTCGAATACGCTTAGCTCATAGAGTTAGAAATGAAAATTGCATTAAAAAAATACTAGGGCAAAGCCTAGCATTTTTTTGATCATAATTAGTCTTCGTCTTTAACTTGAATGTTACGACGCTTGATGATTTCGTCAGCGATGTTCTTTGGACATTTTTCATAGTGATCGAATTGCATTTGGTAGGTACCTCTACCAGCAGTCATTGAACGAATGTCAGTAGCATAACCAAACATTTCTTTCAATGGCACAAGGGCACGAATCACGTGTGCGCCGTCGTTTCTGGTTTCGTTATCTTGAATTTGACCACGACGACGAGTAAGGTCGCCCATTACATCACCAAAGTAGTCTTCAGGAATTACCACAGCTACGTCCATAATTGGTTCAAGTAACACAGTACCAAGTAAATCTTTCGCTTTGGTTAAAGCTTTGGAAGCTGCAATTTTGTAAGCTAATTCACTTGAGTCAACATCGTGGTATGAACCATCATAAAGAGTAGCTTTAATGTCGATCATTGGGTAACCAGCAAGAATACCAGCTGCCATTTTGTCTTCAAGACCTTTTTGGATAGGTTTGATGTATTCCTTAGGAATCTTACCACCAACAATTTTGTCGATGAATTCAAAACCTTGGTCTGGGTTTGGCTCGAATTTAATTCACACGTGACCGTATTGACCTTTACCACCTGATTGTTTTACGTGTTTACCTTCAACTTCAGCTGATTTTGTAATCGTTTCACGGTATGACACTTGTGGTGCACCAACTTTGGTTTTAACTCCGTGTTCACGTCTAAGCCGGTCTACAATAATGTCAAGGTGTAACTCACCCATACCAGCAATGATGGTTTGACCAGTTTCATCGTCAGTGTAGGTTTTGAAAGTAGGGTCTTCAGCAGCTAATTTTTGGAGACCAAGCGCAAGTTTTTCCATTGCATCTTTTGATTCAGGTTCAAGCGCTTGTGAAATCACAGGTTCTGGAAAGACCATTTTTTCAAGAATGTAGTGTGGTGATTTTTCGCCTACTAAGGTGTCACCAGTAGTAGTTGACTTAAGACCTACAGCAGCGTTAATGTCACCAGCATAACATTCATCAATTTCTTGACGTGAGTTTGCGTGTATTTGGATGATCCGACCAATTCTTTCTTTGACATCCTTAGTTGAGTTATATACATAGCTACCTTTTTTAAGGACACCAGCATAAACTCTAAAGAAGGTAAGCGAACCTACATAAGGGTCGGTCATAATTTTGAAAGCAAGTGCGGCAAAATCATGGTCATCAGTTGCCGGTACTTCGATTTCTTTGCCATCAAGTTCAGCTTTAATTGCTGGCACATCAAGTGGTGATGGTAAGTAGTCAACCACAGCGTCAAGCATTTTCTTAACTGCTTTGTTTTTGAAGCTGGTACCGCACACAACTGGGAAGAATTCACTAGTTAAAGTTGCTTTCCGGATCACGCTTCTAAGTTCCTCAGCACTTGGGTTGTGACCTTCCATCACTTGCATCATAAATTCGTCGTCAAAAACAGCAACTGCTTCTACTAATTCTTGACGTTTTTGTTCAGCTACAGCTTGAAGATCGCTTGGAATTGGGATTTCTTTGGCAATTTCTTCAGGTTTGCCATCATATTCTCAAGCTTTCATTTCCACCAAGTCAATAATTCCGTTGAAGTTTGACTCAGCACCAATTGGCACTTGGATAGCAACTGCGTTAGCATTTAATCTTTCACGCACACTACGGACTGACACAAAGAAGTCAGCACCAGCTTTGTCCATCTTGTTAACATACACAATTCTTGGCACACGGTAGTTAGTTGCTTGTCTTCAGACAGTTTCAGTTTGTGGTTCCACCCCACTTTGAGCATCTAAAACAGCCACAGCACCATCAAGTACACGCAGTGAACGTTCTACTTCAACAGTAAAGTCCACGTGTCCTGGGGTGTCAATGATGTTAATTCTCTTACCATTTCAGTAAGCTGTGGTTGCAGCTGAGGTAATGGTGATACCACGTTCTTGTTCTTGCTCCATTCAGTCCATTTGTGAAGCACCATCGTGGGTTTCACCAATTTTGTGGATTTTACCAGTGTGGAGCAAAATCCGTTCAGTAGTTGTAGTTTTACCAGCGTCAATGTGCGCCATAATTCCGATGTTACGGTAGTCTTTTAATTGATATTCGCGAGCCATAAGTTTCTTTTCCTATCATCTAAAGTGAGCAAACGCACGGTTGGCTTCGGCCATTTTGTGTGTGTCTTCACGTTTTTTGATAGCTCCCCCTGTTTTGTTTGATGCGTCAATAATTTCGTTAGCAAGTCTAACGTCCATAGTTTTTTCGTTTCTAAGACGAGCGTATTGAACTAATCATCTTAAACTTAAGGTTTGTTTACGACGGTCAGAAACTTCGGTTGGTACTTGGTAGTTTGAACCACCAACTCTACGAGTTCTTACTTCTAATTGTGGTGTGATGTTAGCAATGGCTTGTAAAAATACTTCCATTGGGTCTTTGTTGGTTTTTTCTTTCACAATGTTGAAAGCTGAGTAAAGGATATCTTGGGCGATTGATTTTTTACCATCAAGCATAATGGTGTTAATTAATTTTGTGACTAAAACAGAATTAAAAATTGGATCAGCTAAAACTTCTCTCACAGGTGCACTTTTTTTTCTTGACATAAGTTTCTCCTATCTAGCTAAAAATTAGCTTTTCTTCTCTCTTTTAGTTCCGTAAAGTGAACGACCTTGTTTACGGTTGTTAACACCAGCTAAGTCTTGGGTACCACGCACGATGTGATATCTAACCCCAGGTAAGTCCTTAACTCTACCACCTCTAATTAACACCACTGAGTGTTCTTGTAAGTTGTGGCCTTCACCACCGATGTAAGCGGTAACTTCCATCCCGTTTGATAATTTAACACGAGCGTATTTACGCATCGCTGAGTTAGGTTTTTTAGGTGTCATTGTTGCCACCCTAGTACATACACCTCTCTTAAAAGGTGCTGACAACCTTAACTGTTTCTTGTGTAATGAGTTATAAGCTAAGTTCAAAGCAGGTGCTTTTGACTTACGAACCTTATCAACTCTTCCACTTGTAACAAGTTGATTTGTTGTTGGCATTTAATTCCTTTCGTTAGTTTTAATAATTAATCTAAATGTCCAAAAAACTAAAGTTATCATTATTTTTTAATATAAAAAAAGTAGCTAAACAAATAGCGAAGTTATTATATAACAACCGTTCCGTGCGTATCAAAAATTTTTTGTAATTTTTATAAGAACTAGCATTAAACAAAAAATGCTTTGACATAGGGTCAAAGCACAAATGGACTTAATCTTGTTTGAGTACTTTTTGGAGATAAATTCCCGTGTAACTTTTTGGATTTTGTGCCACAGCTTCGGGTGTACCAGTGGCAACAACTTGGCCGCCGTGACTACCGCCTTCAGGACCAAGATCAATGATGTGGTCAGCACATTTGATCACATCTAAGTTATGTTCAATCACAAGCACAGTGTCACCATTATCAACAATGCGGTTTAAAACATTTAGTAAATTCTGCACATCATAAGGGTGTAAACCAGTTGTTGGCTCGTCTAAAACAAAAAGTGTTTTTCCAGTAGCTTTCTTTTGCAAGTGAGTTGCAAGTTTTACCCGTTGTGCCTCACCACCAGAAAGCGTAGTTGACGATTGTCCTAATTTAATGTAACCAAGCCCAACATCTTGCAAAGTTTGTAATCTTTTTACAATGTTTGCACGCATTTGGAAAAATTCAATAGCTTCGTCCACTGTTAAATTTAACACATCAGCAATATTTTTACCGTGGTAAGTAATTTCAAGTGTCTCGCGGTTGTAACGATTACCCTCACAATCATCACAAGTGATGTAAACATCAGGTAAAAAGTGCATTTTAATTTGCAATGTTCCGTGCCCTTGGCATTTTTTACAACGACCACCTTCGATATTGAAAGAAAAACGAGACATTTGGTAACCTCGCACTTTTGCTTCAGTTGTGTTAGCAAAAATAGCACGAATGTCGTCAAAAACTCCGGTATAAGTTGCGGGGTTAGAACGAGAAGTTTGCCCAATTGGTGCCTGTGTTACTTGGACTACTTTATCAATGGCCTTGGTGTTTTTGAAACTTGAAAAGGCACCAACTTTTATATTTGTAGTGACAGCACGCAATGTTTTCAGAAGACCATTAACCAAAATAGAATTAACTAATGTACTTTTACCTGAACCACTTACACCTGTGACGGCAATAAATTTGCCAAGTGGAAAATGCACATCAATGTTTTTTAAATTGTTTTCCCGCGCGCCGAGCACACTGATGCTTTGACCCTTACCAGGGCGGCGAACTTCAGGAACTTCGATTTTACGAACACCGCTAAGATATTGGCCTGTGAGTGAATTAGGATTATTTTTAATATCTTCTAAATTACCAAGGGCAACGATTTCGCCACCGTGTGAACCGGCGCGCGGGCCAATATCAACAATAAAATCAGCCGCACGAATTGTATCTTCGTCGTGTTCAACAACAATTAGAGTATTACCAATTTCCACCATTTTTTGTAAAGTGGCAATTAATTTGTCATTATCTCTTTGGTGCAAACCAATTGATGGTTCATCCAAAACGTAAATCACGCCAGTAAGTGCAGAGCCAATTTGCGTTGCTAACTTAATCCGTTGACTTTCACCCCCACTTAAACTTTCCGCACTACGATTTAAAGTCAAATAGTTCAAACCAACATTTTGTAAAAAAGACAAACGATTTTTAAGTTCAGAAATAACTAAGGCAGCAATGGTGCGTTCTTTTTCGTTAAGGTCTAAATTTTCGATGGTTTCGAGCGCTTGGTCAACTGTCATTTCACTCAATTGTGCTATGTTATAGTCACCAACGCGAACGGCTAATGCTTTAGCATTTAGTCTAGTACCCTTACAATCTTTGCAAGTGAAAGTGCTCATAAATTGTTTGATTCAAGTTCGCACTTGTTCACTTGAAGTTTCACGGTATCTACGTTCAATTTTAGTAAGAATACCTTCGATTCTGCGGTTGTAACGTCTGATGCTTCCGCTTTCAGACTTAATGTCAAATTCCAATTCATCTGGAGAACCTTCTTTAATAATTTGTAGTTCTTCTTCAGACATTCTTTCAATTGGTGTTTGCCAAATGTCGATGTTATAAAAATCACACAAAATGTTGAATTCTTGTCATTCAATTTTTTCTGAACCAACAGAATTTTCAAAGATTTTAATCGCGCCTTGCGCGATCGAAAGTCAAGGATAAGGTACTAGTGCGTTAAAGTCGGCCTTAAGGTGTACACCGCGCCCTTCACAACTTGAACATCTGCCATCAAGTGACTTGAAGGAAAAGAGTTTTGGTTCAATTTTAGGCATTTCAAAATCTTTGAATTTGCAAGAGTGTTGTTGTGAAAACAATTTAATTTCACCATCAAGCGTTTCAATTTTGACTAAACCACGGCTATATTTCAGTGCCATTTCCACCGCTGCAGCGATGCGATTGTAATTAGTTTGACTAAGCACAATACGGTCAACAACAATGTCAATGGTGTGTTTTTTATTTTTTTCTAACACGATGTCTTCACCTAATTTATAGATTTCTCCGTCAATTTTAACTCTAGTAAAGTTGTCACGTTGTAACTTTTCTAACAACTTGGCAAAGGTACCTTTTTCGTTATCAACTACTGGACTCAAAATCATAACGTGACTTTGGTCAGGCAAAGTAAAAATTGAATTTAAAATTTCTTTGTTAGTTTGAGCAGCAATAGGAATGTTGTGGTTGGGACAAAACGGTTTGCCAATCCGAGCATAAAGTAATCTTAAATACTCGTAAATTTCGGTCACTGTACCCACAGTTGAATAAGGGTTGTTGTTGGCTGTCTCTTGCTCAATTGAAATTGAGGGACTTAGTCCTTCGATCGAGTCAACGTCAGGTTTAGAAGTACCACCTAAAAATTGAATTGCATAAGTTCCTAGCGAGTCAATGTAACGACGTCTAGCTTCTTCATAGATTGTGTTAAAAGCCAGCGATGACTTGCCACTGCCTGATAAACCACTAAAAACAATTAATTTGTTTTTTGGCAAAGTTAAAGACACATTCTTAAGGTTATGTTGACGAGCACCTTTAATTATTATTTCATCACGAATTGACATCTGGTTGTCTCCTATTTGTTATTCATTTCCAATTCAATTAACAAATCAAAAATTTCTTTGGCACGATCGAAATCAAGTTCTTTTTTGGCTTGTTCAAGTTCAGCTTTAAGTTTAGTCACAATTTGTTTTTTACTTACTTTCTTAGTGTCACCTTTTTTAGGTTCTTCGAGGTGATAGAATTTCATCAAATCATCATAAACTTTCGAATCATCTTGAATCGGTTCAGGAATTGGTTTTTGAATTGTACGTGGCACAATGCCATGTTTTTGGTTGTAAGCAATTTGTATTTCTCGCTTAGTACGATTGTCGTCAATAGTAGCTTGCATACTTTGCGTAATATGATCAGCATACATTAACACGCGCCCGTTGGCATTCCGTGCTGCCCGGCCAACAATCTGAATGAGCGATGTTTTGGAACGCAAAAAACCTTCCTTATCAGCATCTAAAATAATAATCAAACTTACTTCGGGTAAGTCAATTCCTTCCCGCAAGAGGTTAACGCCGATCACAGCATCGTAAACACCTTTTCTTAGTTTGCGTAAAATCGTGTTCCGTTCAAAAGTACTATGTTCCGAGTGTAAATAAGCAATTTTTTCTTTCTTTTGTAAGAAATAGTTGGTTAGTTCTTCAGATAGACGTTTGGTGGTAGCCAAAATTAATGTTCTCTCGCTTTTAGCTTTTTGTTTTTGCAACTCATCGTATATATCTTCGACTTGATTAGTAGTTGGTCTTACTTCAATTACAGGATCAAGTAAGCCAGTGGGACGAATTCATAAAGGGGTGATCGCGCCATAAGTTTTATTTAATTCATATTCATCTGGTGTGGCTGAAATGAAAACTGTTTGAAAATCAAAACAACTTTCAAATTCGTCAAAACGGAGCGGACGGTTATCAAGAGCACTTGGTAAACGGAAACCATATTCTACTAAGGTTTCTTTTCGTTCGCGATCGCCCCGATACATAGCTTTAAGTTGAGGAATCATCATATGTGATTCATCAATAAAAACTAAAGGATTTTTATCAGCCATATAGTCAAGCAATGTGTAAGGACGTTGTCCGAGTTCGCGACGGTCAAAGTACACAGAATAGTTTTCCACACCTGAGCAAAAACCATTTTCTTTGAGTTCATCCAAATCGCGGTTCGTGCGTTCTTCGATGCGTTGTGCTTCTAATAATTTGTTACGTTCACGGAAATATTGCACACGTTCAGCAAGTTCTTTTTCAATCTTACTTACAGCTTCTTGGACAATGTCTACACCTACAGTATAGGCATGAGCGGGAAAGATCGTAATAAATTCTTTCCGTTCAATAATCTTTTTATTTAGTGGATCAACAAGCGAAATTTCCTCAATTTCGTCACCGAAAAAATCAACACGAATTACGTGTTTGCTTGTGTCAAGTTGTTTAATAAAAACAGAGTCGCCTTTCGAGTCATAAGAACCACCAGTTAAATCGATTTTATGTTGGTATTGTAAAACGACTAATTTATGTAAAAAGTCGCGGCGCGAAATTTGCATACCAACGCGAATTGGTCAAAAGTTATCTAAATACTCTTTAGGGTTTAAAGCGCCATAAATTGCCGACACACTAGCAACAACAATTGTGTCATTGCGAGTTAAGAGTGCGTTGGCTGCTGACATTCTCATTGCGTCTAATTCAGCATTAGTTTGCGAGACCTTATCACTGAATGAGTCACTAGCAACGTGATAATATTCAGGACGATAGTAATCAAAATATGAAACAAAATATTCCACACGGTTATGTGGAAAAAAATCTCTTAGTTCACTATAAAGTTGTGAAGCCAAAGTTTTGTTGTGTGAAAGCACTAATACAGGGCGGTCAAAATGGGTAATCACATTAGCGATCGTAAAAGTTTTACCAGACCCAGTGATACCTTGCAAAACTTGGTATTTTTCACCATTTTTAATGTTTTTTACCAGTTCAGCAATTGCTTCTGGTTGGTGTCCTGCAGGTTTATAGTTCGAGACTAATTCATATTTATGCATAGCAAAAGAATTATATAGAATTAACTCTTATTATTCTTATTAATTTAAATACCATTTTTCTTCAGAATGCAATGAAAATGTACAAAAAAACCATTTAAATCGCAGTTTTTGGTTATTTTACGGATAATTAAATCCAATGTTTTTGATAAGAGGTAATTTGCAAAAAACATAGCAAAAGTGAATTTCATATATAATAAAAAAGTATTTTTTACGTGTTGTCTAATGAATAATTTTTGCAGCGAAATAATTTAGTAAAGGAGAGCTATGAATCATATTAGTATCTTTGCTCTTGGCGGTTTAGATGAAAATGAAAAAAACTGCTATGTTTTGGAGTGAAACGAAAAAATATTTATTATCAATGCTGGAACAAAAATTCCGATTAATTCAACCAATGGAATTGACACTTTAATTCCAAATTTTGATTATTTAGTCAAAAACAAAGATCGTATCCAAGGCATTTTTATAAGTGATGTCAAAAGTGATACTTTTAGTGCTTTGCCATGATTATTAATGCAAATTCCTAATTTAAAAATTTACACTTCTGAATTTAACAAATTAATGATTTTGGATCGTTTGTCTAAATATCGTATTAGCAATGCTGCATACAAAATTTTTGTTCTCAAAGATGTGAAGAAATTTGATGACATTTTCATTCAACCAATTGATATTGCTGGTTCAATGCCTGGTTGCTTAGGTTTTGATTTTATTACTCCAGATGGTGATGTACTTTTTATGTTTAACTTTGTTGAAGGAAATTTAGGTATTTATGGCAAGTTAAGCTTTGATAGCTTAGCCAAAAATTTTACTAAACGTAAACTTTTAGCTTTAGTTGTTGATGCTGGTAGAGTAAATTTGAATGGCAAAGCAATTGAAAAGATTGCTTTACCACAGTCAATAAAAGAAGTTTTTTTAAATGCAGGACCAAAAGAAAGAATTATTGTAAGTGCTTACGATGAAGAAATGGCATCAATTCAACAAATTCTAGACTTAGCTTACAAAACAAAACGTCCAGTTGTTACTTATGGCAAAACTTACGGTCAAGTGTTTGAACTAATTAGAAATACTTATAGTAAATTAAATTGACCAAATGCTATCGATTATCGTAACGCAAATAAAATACCAAATGCTGTTGTGCTTGTAACTGGATCAATTAATCGTCTCTTTAGTCGTTTTCTAAGAATTACTGAAAAAAACGATGTCTTTTTATCGTTGAACGCTAATGATAATGTGCTTTTTCTTTCGCCAGCAGTAAATGGGTTAGAAAAATTAGAAGCGTTAACACTTGATGAAATTGCTAAAGTTACTTCTAAAATTTATGATGTTTCTTCTTCTGAATTCTATCGTCACCGTCCTGCACGACAAGACATTATCGATCTAGTAACCAAGACTAAACCACAATATGTAATTCCAGTCGAAGGTCTTTATCGTTATTTAAGTGATGCACAAAGATATATTGCCAAAGAATGCAAAATGAAAGAAAATCAAATTTTAGTGTTGCAAAATGGTCGAATTGCTCACTTTATTGACGGCAAATTAGCTTCCTCAAAAGGAAAAGTCAAAGAAGTTGGTGAAACCATTATCGACGGTTACGGAATTGGTGATATATCTTCTGAAGTCGTGATGGAACGTGAAGTTTTAGGGCGTGAAGGTGTAATTGTCGTGAGCGTTTTATTCGATTCTAAAACTAAAAAACTAGTTTCTAAAATTCAAATTAATTTCGTTGGGTCGATTAGCAAAGAAGCAAAAAAAGATGCTTCAGAATTAATTAAACAAGTAATTTTAAAAATTCTTGAAGAGGAAAAATTTGCTAATATCAAAGAATTACAAAACAGAGCACGTCAAGTTATTAAAAGAAAAATTTTCAAAAATTATGACAAAGAACCACTTGTAGTGGTGACATTTCAACAAATTAGCTAATTTTTAAATGATGACGAAATCGTAGTTTCGAAATCTTTTCTGAAATAAAAATTTAGGTTTACGCCAAACCTATTTTTTTAAAAAACACTTTTTCACTACTGAATCAAAATATATGCCTATGTTATAGTACTATTTGAAAATTAGACATAAAATCAAGTTAGTTACTGAATTCTTATAGTTATTTTGTTTGTATTATAATATTTATACTTATATATTTATATAGTACATTGAACAATCTGAAAGGATAAAATGAAGGCATTTACTATTACAGTGCAGGACCCAATGGGTATGCACGCGCGTTGAGCAACAGCGGTATCATCTGTAGCATCAAAATACAATAATTGTGAAATTAAGGTTGTTATGAAAAAAAATAACCTTGAAGCAAATGCCAAATCAATTATGAGCTTGCTATCACTCCCAATTCGCAAAAGCGATAAAATTACTTTTAAAGCATCTGGTAGTGACAAGGAGCAAGACGCGCTTAGTTCAATCAAAGAAGTTTTACTTAAGCACGGAGTAGCGAGTCAAGAAGAATTAAATTTGTAGAAAGAAAGGCAAATGAATTTTGCTAAATATTTAACTAAAAAAATCTTTCTTTTAGCTGTTACATTCAGCATAGCTTTATTTTTGGGCTATGTTTTTTTCTTTTTATTATTGAACAAAACACAAACGGTGTCGATTTTAGAAGGGTTCTTTCTTTTTTTAAATAATTTAAGCAAAGGTTTTGGTCAGCTTTACAATACCACTATTGCTGATGCTTTTAGCAGTCCATTGACTTTGTTTTGAAATTATTATCAATGAAGCTTTTTGTTTGTGAGCACAACTTTAGTTATTTCCGTTTTAGTAGGTCTTACGATTGGTTTAGTAATGGGTTACAAAAATAACAAAAGCAGTGATTTGATATTATCCTTTTTTGTCTTTGGTGCAATTGCCATTCCTACCTTTGTTTTAGCTCCAATATTAATAGTTGTAGCTCAAAACAATGATTTACCAGTTATGTTTTTAAAACCATCTGTTTTAGGGTTGAATTGAACAATTGCGTCATTGATTTTTCCAATCATTTTATTATTGGTTGTACCAGTAAGCATAATTTCTACGATTACGAAAAACACTATAATAAAGAGTTATACAGAAAGTTATATTGTGCAAATGCAAGCTAATGGTATGAGTACAACTGCAATTTTTAGAAAAGCTATTTTTAAAAATATTTGCACAAATTTAGCTGGTAATGCGTTTGGAATTTTAATTTTAGTTTCAAGTTTTAGTTTCATAATTGAAAGAATTTTTCAAATCCCAGGGCAATCTTTGTTACTAATAAATATGATTGAAAGTAATGAAATTAATGTACTATTGTGTTTTTTATTTTTTAAACTATTAATTTTCTTGCTTTTTCTTTTACTTTTTGACACACTAAGCGACGTATGAAATAACTTGATTGAAGAAAAAACACAAGGTTGATACATTTGAAAACATATAAAACAAAGAAGTTGACTAAATAAGGAGCGGAAAAATGCAGAAACAAGAAAATAAAAATAACTCTGAATTATTTCGCTTTAGTCAATCTAAACCTTTGTTTTATTCTCCATCGAATCCTGAAAATTCTTTTAAAAGATATTGAAGACGTTTTTTTTCAAAAAAACTAAATTGGGTAATTTTGTTTTTGTTCATTGTTTTTTTATTATTTATCTTTCTTAGTGCAATTTTCTATCCATATTCGTCAAATAAAGCTGTTTTAAATAATGATTTTGTGAAGAATTTACCAAATTACACTAATCAAATTTTGACTAAAAAATTTGATCTAAACGATCCAAATTATTTATTGATCAAACAGCAAGCAGCTAAGAATTCCGCAATTGTTATTCAAGAAGTTTTTATCAGTGATAAAGTTAATTTGACGTATAACCCTTATTTGTTGTTGTATTCGTTATACGCAAAAAATTTTGTTTTGCTATTTGGCACTAACAGCTTTGGGATAAGTTACTTTAGTTTCTTTGTTAATTCATTTGCAAAAACTATTGGTTTGATTACATTAATCATTTTGTTGCAATTTTCGATAGGGTTGCTATTAGGAATGTTTTTAGGTTATTTTTCTAATTTTAAACTATTTAAAGTTAATTACTTCTTGTTCAACACTTTAAGTATTATTCCATTAACTGTTTTGTCCATTATCATTTTCAAACTTGTTGGTTATTCTGATGCAAAAATTATTTTTATTCCTGGCATTTTAGGGTTTGTAAATTTCTTTTATTTTGGCTACAACGAAACTATTCTGATAAAACAAAAAGAATACATTAACGCTTTACGTTCTCTAGGGTTAACCAACACAAAAATTCTTTTTTCAACTATTTTGCCTCAACTTTTAATTAATTCGCTCAATACAATTGCGGAAAACATAAGTTTATGCATACTTATAATTAGTTCGCTTGCATTTTTTAATATTGATAATTTAGAGAATGCATTAAATTTAGGCAGTGTTTTTCGAGAAATTTTAATTAATACAAAAAATGGATCCTATCTGACTTTTGTGATTCTTTCTGTTTCGTTTTTTGTTCTTATCAGTAAATTATTTGGTTTGAAATTATTTTTAGCTTGAAGAGTAAATGCGTAGAGGGTACTAATGAAATTAATAAAAAAACTTTCTTTGTTGACAACAATGTTAGCTCCTGCAATTGCAACTACTAGCTGTAACATTAGAGAAGCAGCCGCAAGTAACATTTATATAAAAAAATTCAATAGTCCAAATAATTTAAAAACAGATTTTGTAATTAATAAAGTTGGAAAAGTAACCAATGACTTTGAATCACTTTTGCATTCCCCACTTTTAAAGTGAACTTACGATGGCAAAGCAAAATATGATTCAATTAACAAGCAATTTTATAATTCAAGTTTAAAGTATCTTTCTTTTGGTTTGGCTAGACTTATTATTTTGGTTAATGATAAAAAAGAAGAAAATGTTTTTCTGCAAGACAGTGTGCAAACAAATAATCATTTATCAACTAACGAAACAGGAATAAAACAAGTTTTTTCAGATAACAAACAAAATATTAATTCTGAATTCTTTTTTGAAACATTAAAAAAGGCTGTGGAAATAAGAATTCAGCTAAAGAATAATATTTTGTATGTTAATAACAATGGAGAATTTATTAAAGGGCTTGGTGTACGCGCGATTGATTATTACACGTCCTTTAAAAATGATTGGGATAATACAATAAATTTATTTACTACTTATCAGTTAGAAACTCCAAAAGCAGAAGACTTTGTTGACAAAAGTTCGTCGATTAGTACTATCACCTTTAGATCACTTAATACCGTTAAGCCTGAACTTTCTGATTTTGTTCTCAACGAAATTCCAAATAATTTAATTTTTAATCCATTATTATCGTCAGATAAAAACCCTTTTGGTGCTGACTACGGAAAAACTCTAGACAAAACACTTTTTACTTCACCTTATTATTTAGCTTACAATTCATTTGAACAGCAAATTTTTAAAAAAAACCCTCATTTTGTCGATTCTAATTTTGTTAAAAATTCTAAAAAATTAGAAAAAATTGTTCTTAACTATAATTTAGTCCCTCAAGATTTAAGTACTTTTCAGTTACAACAAATGGAAGGTTTTAAACAAAATTTAGTGACTGAAGTTGAATATAATGTTCTCAATTCCAACCAAAAAGAAGAAGTAGATACGTTGCCTGTTCTTTTTAATTTAACTTACGCTACTGATGCTAAAGACTATTCAAATTCAGTTAATTTATTTTGAAATGTCAGCGGCGATTTCGAAACAAATGAACAACTTTTCAGTAAAGCATTCGGAAAAATTGTTTTAGGAAATATTTACGACCAAAGTTTGTCAGGAGAGGAAAGCGAATTTTTCTTTCCAAAAAGATTTGAATTAAGACATTTACTAAATTTAATAACCAATCCAAATACTTTTCAAAAGTTAATCAATAATAGAAAATATTGAAATAATGTTATTTTGCAAAATGCAAACTTAAACTCCGTTGATTCTGAAAGTTTTTCCACAAGCAAATTAATAGATTACGAAAGCTTTGTTAATAATTTTTATGATTTAAATTTTGCGACAAAAACTATTAGTTTCATTAGTGACTTTGAATTTGAAGACGCAAAAAACGCTGCGCTTTTATCAGCTGCTGACGCCTTAAAAAGTCCTTATTTTAGTGAATTTAAAACTCGGATAATAGCGTTGTTAAATTTCTTTTATGATTATTATCATTTTGATAAACAAGAAAAATTTAGTTGAACAATTCCTGTTTTTGCGACAAAAAACAAAGAAATTGAGACGATTTTAACATTAATTTTAAATAATATTAAATCCATTGATGAAAGATTAGAACCACGGTTTGAATTTTTTGCTAAAACAAACAAAAAAACACCATTTGTTTTGCAAAAAATGCATTTTGAAAATCTAGCTTTTAGTAATATTTTTGCTTCATTGTTGTTTAGATCTGATTTATTCTTTTGAGCTTACTTACTAAAAGCTCGCGATTTTGTTGTAAGCAACGATAAAGAGTTTACTTCTTGAAGCGATTTAAAAACCAATGGTTTGTTGTCTTTTGAGCCTATAAAAAAGGTATATATGTGAATTGAAACTAACTTTAAACCAGAAGTTTTTAGTACTAGTGAAACTTCACTCGCAACACTTTTAAGTCACAGTAAAAATTTAAAAACTATTACTGATTTGAAGTTAGACTTTGCAAATTTTCTTAAAACTTTTTCCAGAGCAGAACAACTTGATCTAATCAAAGTTGTGAATTTGATTTTTGACGGACAAATTTCGATAGATTCTTATATTCAAGCAAATTCATATTCAAAACAGCTCATTCAAATAACTTTTGAAAAGCCTCTTAATGATTTGGGGTATACACAGTATCAAGACATTAATTATTTTGGTTAGCTACAAATATTACTATGTCATAGTATTAAATTTAAAATTTGCTAACTTTATATTAGTATCAAATTATGTTTTCAAATTTTCTGCTTATGGTTTTGCGTTATGTTATAATACTTTAACGCAAAGGGAGATGTAGTTCAATGGTAGAACCCCAGCCTTCCAAGCTGGTCATGCGGGTTCGATTCCCGTCATCTCCTCCATTTGATTTAATCACCATTTATAGACGCACTTGTTGTGTCTATATTTTATATTTAAATAACTTTGGCTTATAATTTACAAATATTTTTGAGATAAAGTATTTAGATAATATAAAGATATTAAAAGAGGTACGATGAAAACTAAATTTATTATTACTACAGGTGGTGTCTTGTCTGGCTTAGGTAAGGGTGTGGCTTGTGCATCGATAGGGAATTTATTAAAGACCCAAGGTTTTAGTGTTTTTGCTCTCAAACTTGATCCATATTTAAATATTGATCCTGGTGTAATGAGTCCGAATGAACACGGTGAAGTATTCGTCACCGCTGACGGTGGGGAGACTGACTTAGACTTAGGACACTATGAAAGATTCATTGATGTTAAGTTAAATAAAGATAGTAATTACACCAGCGGAAAAATTTTTACTAGAATTTTTGAAAAAGAACGTCGCGGCGAATATGGTGGCAAAACCGTCCAAATTGTGCCACACGTTACAGACGAAATTATTAAAATTGTTACCGACTTAGCTGAAAGTAAACAACCTGATTTTATGCTTATTGAAATTGGTGGTACGGTTGGCGACATTGAGTCAAACCCTTACATTTATGCAATGAGTAAATTTGCTGCCCAACACCCAGCAAATGTCCTTTTCACCCACTTAGCATTTGTGCCTTACTTATCTGCTTCTAAAGAATACAAATCAAAACCATCACAAGTTTCAATTGCTACTTTGCGTTCGTATGGAATTAATCCTAACTTGTTGTTATTAAGATCGCAAGGTGAAATTGACCACAATATTATTCGTAAGGTAGCGGAAAGCTCTTTCCTTAATCCTAAACAAGTGATCAGTGTACCTGATAAATCAACTATTTACGAAGTACCTTTGTACTTGTTAAAACAAGGTGTACTTGAAATTATTTTTGAACATTTTCATATTCAGAAAGAAATCGAACTGACTAAACATCAAAATTGGTCACGTTTCATTGAAAAATATTTATTGCCAAAACAACACCAAATTAAACTATTGCTAGTTGGTAAATATATGGGGCTTGATGATGCTTACTTATCAATTATTGAAAGTATTAAAATTGCCCAAGCTCACAATGATGTCAAAATTGATTTCGATTTAGTAAGTGCCGACACAATTAATGCGCAAAATGCCGACGAAATTTTAACTAAGTATGATGGCGTGCTCATCTTACCTGGTTTTGGTAAACGAGGTTTCGAAAGCAAAATTTTTGTAAGTAACTACACTCGCACGCACAATATTCCAACTTTAGGAATTTGTCTTGGCTTTCAAGCTATGGTGGTAAACCAAGCAAGATTGCAAGGTATTTCTAATGCCACCTCAAAAGAATTTGCAAGTGCCAGTGCAACTGAAACTTATGTTCTAACACCTTTTTATGAAAACGGAGATAAACAACAAATCGGTGGCACTTTGCGTTTAGGCGAAGATCAAGTGATTGCCAAACCAGGGACTTTAGCTGCTAAGATTTATGGTGACCAAGTCTTTTTCCAACGTCATCGTCATCGTTATGAAGTGGCTCCACAATTTCGTGAATCACTTCAAGATGAAAACTTTGTGTTCTCAGGGTCAAAACCAGCATCTAAAAATGTCGCTGAAATCTGTGAATTGAAAAATCATCCTTTTTACCTTGGCGTGCAGTATCACCCTGAATTCACCACTAGAGTCTTAACTTCAAACCCTCTTTTTGATAGTTTTATTCAAGCTGTCATTGTTCACAAAACTAAATAGCAAATTAAGGAGTATTTATGTCAAATCCATCTGAAAAGAAAGATTATAAAAACACACTAAATATGCCCGTAACTAACTTTGAGATGAGAGCAAATTTAGTGCAAAAAGAACCTTTGTTTCGACAAGAATGAGAAAAAACTTTACTTTACCAAAAAGTTTTAGCGTCAAATGCGAACCAACCAACTTTTATTTTGCATGATGGGCCTCCCTATGCTAATGGTAGTTTACACACAGGACATGCTTTAAATAAAATTTTAAAAGACATCATTGTACGTTATAAATCAATGAATAATTTTTATGCACCATTTGTGCCTGGTTGAGATACTCATGGTATGCCAATTGAACACAAAATGCTCGAACAAGCTAAACTTAATGTTAAAACTTTAACACCATTAGAAATACGTCAAAGAGCTGCTAAATATGCTCTTGAACAAGTTGAAATTCAAAAAGAGCAATTCAAACAAATGCAATTGTTGAGTGATTTTAAAAAATACTACATCACCCTAGACAATAATTTTGTTGCTAAACAATTGCAATTGTTTAAGAAAATGGTTGTGAATGGACTTGTGTATAAAGGTTTAAAACCAGTTTATTGATCACCATCTTCACAATCAGCTTTAGCAGAAGCTGAAGTTATTTATAAAAATGTTGATTCGCCAGCAATCTTTGTGGCTTTCCCAATTACACAAATACCTGCAAATTCAAAAGTAAGTGTGGGCGATAATTTAGTCATTTGAACTACCACACCATGAACTTTACTTGCCAATGCTGCCGTAGCTGTGGGTGAAAACTTTAAATATTCACGTGTTGCCTTCAATGGCAAAACCTACATTTTTGCGAGTGAATTAGTTGAAAAAGTAACTACAAAGTTGGGCTGAACTAACTACCAAGTGCTTAGTGAACTTAACACTTTAAAAGATCTTGTGGGTGTGCAGTACACAAGCCCTTTGAATAGTTTAACTGCGCCAGTAGTACTTGGGCACCACGTTACACTCGAGGCTGGTTCTGGGCTTGTTCACATTGCGCCTTTATTTGGTGAAGACGACTTTAACATAGGCAAAAACAACAAATTAGTTAACATTATGCACATCGAAGATGATGGCAGCATTAACCAAGCAGGTGGCAAGTATGCTGGCCTTAATTATGGCCAAGCTAACAAAGTTATTATTGATGATTTACAAGCACAAGGCTTATTATTAAAACATTCAGTACTTAACCACTCGTACCCACACGATTGAAGAACTCACAAACCAATTTTGTATCGTGCGACACCACAATGATTTGTTTCAATTGAAAAGATTCGCGACAATATTTTAGAACAACTTGAACAAGTCAACACTTACACCGAGTGAGCTAAAAAACGTTTACACAATATGATTGCTGATCGTCACGATTGAACTATTTCACGCCAAAGAACTTGAGGTGTGCCAATTATTATCTTCTACGACGAACACAAAAATCCTGTTTTTGTGGAGGAAATTTTTGACTATGTGATTGCTTTAATTACCAAATCAGGTGCTAACATTTGGTGAGAAAAAACTACTGACGAGTTATTGCCAGAAGAATATCGCGGCAGAAATTGAACCCGTGAAATGGACATTATGGATGTGTGATTTGATTCAGGTTCGACTTCTTTTGCCGTTGAAATTGATCCACGTGCGCAAGCGCCATACGATTTATATCTAGAAGGTAGCGACCAATATCGTGGTTGATTTAACTCATCGTTAATTAACTCAGTTGCCTACGCGGGTGTAACCCCTTACAAAAACTTGTTAAGTCACGGCTTTGTTCTTGATGAAAAAAGCGAAAAGATGTCAAAATCTAAAGGTAATACCATTGATCCGCTTGACATTATTAAAAAAGATGGTGCCGACATTTTAAGACTTTGAGTTGCCAATAGTGAATATACTAATGATGTCACTTTAAGTGTTAACATTTTGAACCAAAATAAAGAAATTTATCGTAAGATTCGGAACACAATTAAGTTCTTATTAGGAAATTTACATCAGTTTACTTATGATTCAAAATTAGTGAGAGTTGGTGTACATGCCTATGTTAAAGCACAATTCGAAGCTTTTAAACAAGATGTACTTAAAGCTTACGATGAATATCGTTTCATCAATGTCATCAAGTTAATTAATAATTATGTAATCGAATTATCAAGTTTTTATCTTAATGTAGCTAAAGACATTTTGTATGTGGAAGAAGTTAATTCACCAGCAAGATTAATGGTGCAAACTAACTTATACGAAATTACTGACTTCTTAATCAAGGCAATTGCGCCGATTTTACCGACTACTGCTGAAGATGCTTACAGAAATTTTAACAAAGCAAATAAACTTGAATCAGTGCATCTGAAAAAATTCGCTCCAGTTAGTTCTTATGACGTGAAACTTCTTGAACAATGAAAAGAATTCTTTGACTTGCGTGACCAAGTTAATTTATTACTTGAACAGTCAATTCAAGGCGGCTTAATCAAAAGAACTAACGAAGCTAAATTGGTGGTTAACACCAAGAGTGAATTTATTAAATCATTAAACTTAAAACAATTATTGATGGTTGGACTTGTAGAATTTGGTTCAAAAACAAGTATCGAAAAATTTGATTCTCTCAAATGTGCTCGTTGTTGAAATCACTTCACACCGTCACAAATTAAAGATGAATTATGTCCATTATGTCACCAAATTTTATTCAAAGAGGCTAAATAATGGGACATCAAGCTGCCCAAAAACAAAAGTTTAGCGTGGCATTTAAACAGTATTTTCTTCGTTTAGGACAAGATCTTAAGCAAAACCCGCGCAAATATTTAATTCGTTACTCAATCTTTCTTGGCTTATTTGCAGGTTTTTTGTTACTGGATCAAATTACCAAAATCACTATCTTTAAGTGAAATTCGTCACATACCGATGGTTTGTATGTGAGTGATCATAGTTCTGCTGTGAGTTGAGGGATTATTGGCTTTCGTTCGGTTGGACATTATGGCGTAACTTTGTTTCCGCAAAAAAATAATGCCATTGTCATTAATACTGTGCAAGCATTAAGTATCGTTCTTTGTTTAGTTTTTTTAACTGCACCGTTATTTTGCAAAAAGAAAACAATTTTTGTATTTTTAGCAATGGTGATGGCTGGAGCCGCAGGCAATATGATTGATCGTTTCGCTTTCAATGGTATGGTCAAAGATATTTTGTATGTTCCTTTTCTTGAAAAATGACGCGGACGTGACGCAGGAACATTTAACTTAGCTGATCTTTTTATTGTTGTGGGCGGTTTTGGCAGTGTTCTTTACTATGGAATTAACTCAATTCTTACTTACAACAATGAAAGAAAAAAGCACGCTCAACTACAAAATTCTGAAACCAAATTAAGCGACAAAATTTACCAACACAACAATAACACAGATGTAAAAACCAACCAACCAATTGACAAAAAAGATGATTCTTTGCTCGACAAAGAAAATAATACAACATCTGATGCTACTGTTGATAACTCAGAAACTTCAAATTAAATTTAATTAACTCACTTAGTAACGTGATGTTTATTAGCGAGAAAATTTTTGGGACTAACTTTTAATTTCATCGTTAGATTTTTTGCAGTTTTTGCAGAAAAAGAGAAAACTCAGCAATTATTAAGAAATTCATTTCAATTTTAAGAATATAACTTAAAATTAAGTAAACATACCCAAAACAACAGATATATCACAAGGAAGACGAAGTGTGGGGCTTCGTCTTTTTTGATTCATTTTTTCGCGTCAAATTAAACTTATAATATCAATATGAAAATCAAACAAGGACAAGTTTTAGTCGATGTTACGACTGATGAATTTACTTATGAAGGCTATGGTGCAATTCGTAGCGAAGATTTTGTTATTTTTGTTGATGGACTTTTACCGGGTGAGCTAGCAGATATTAGAATCGAACAAACATATGCCAAAAAAGCCTTTGGCAAAATTTTAAAAATCAAAAAATCTTCGCCAGATCGAGTAAGAAGTTTTGATGATCAGCTAGTGCAAAGTGGAGTTGCGCCGCTTGCGATTTTAAATTATGAAAGTCAACTTCAATTTAAAGAAGCAGTAGTACAAAAACTTGTTGAACGCAATTTAAATTTTTATAATCTCGAAAAAATTCAGCCGAGTAGACAAATTTTTAATTATCGTAATAAAGTGAAAGTTTTTTACCAAAAGCACAAAGATAGTTATATCTTTGGCAATCATCTTAAGTTTACTAACAAAATCGCACAATTATCTAATTTAGCTCTAGCTCATCAAGAGATCAATAATTTGTTCGTTTTCTTTTGAAACTTAATTAAAGAACAGAACTATGATATAGGTTCAAGCGGCGAAATTATACTTAGATATTCAGCATCTTTTGACCAATTAGTCTTAGTTATAATCACGTCTAAACAAATCATTATGGATCCAACTTTAATCTTACAGTTGCAAAAACAATTTCCCAATTTGATTCAAGTTCATTTAGTAATCAAAACAAAAACTAGCACTAAAACAAAAACCTTAGTCAATAAAGATAAATTTACAAACAAAATTTTAGACTTAACTTGTGTGGCCAATTGAAATACCTTTTTACAAATAAACGAAGATGTGACCTCGCAAATTTATCAAGAATTAAGTAAACAGATGCATTTTGAAAAGCTCGATCACGTGTTAGATGCTTTTTGTGGTGTCGGCACCATTGGTTTAACTTTTGCTAAGCAAGTTGGAAGTGTTAAAGGTGTTGAAGTTGTGCCGGAAGCAGTCGAAAATGCACTTTTTAATGCACGACTAAACTATTTACAAAATGCAGATTTTAAACTTGGAGATGCTAATTCAACAATTCTACATCCAAAGTTAAACAAAGTTGTTTTAGATCCGCCGCGAGAAGGTGTCGCACAAAACTTTTTAACAAAAATTGCTACTCAACAAATTACAAGAATTGGTTATATTAGTTGTAATCCCCATACCTTTGTAAGAGATGCTAAATTTTTACTTACAAAAGGATACAAGTTAGTGTATTTAAAACCTTTTGATATGTTTCCTCAAACTCATCACATCGAATTGTTGGGTGTTTTTGAACTTGCTAATGGAAAAGAATAACACAGTTTGTTTCCATAATTCTAAGAAAAAAACTATGTTAGAAAAAGATCTGTTGTAAAATTGTTTTGTTAAATTTGGAGCAAAAATGCAGCAGCTACAACAAGTATTTCAAAACTGCTTCACTTGCAACAATACAGCAGCTCAAAATGCTGTCATTTTTTCTATTAATTTTATTAACTGATATTTCAACACAACCACATGAGCTATTAAGATGAAGATGGCGACAGTTAATAAAATTAAGAACCGTGAATTTTCTGCTTAAATTTGGCAAACAAATCAAATCTTTTTAACATAAATTAAAATTTTCTCAATTTTTTCACATATTTTGTTTCCAAATACGCATTCCTAACAATAATTATTATTTTTACATAAAGCTCGAAATATTAAGTTATTAAAATACCGTTTAACACGATGAAGAAAAAATCTTCATTCATTTCTCTTTCTTAACAAATTTATCTCTTATTTATCAATTTTTATTCAGTCGTAATTTTATTAACTGACTATTTTAAAAGGAAATTATGAAAAAAAGAAATTTACTTAAATCTTTAGTTCCGCTTTCAACCATAAGTGTACTTTCAGCCGTTGTGGCAGTTTCTTGTGGGAAAGCGGGAGCTAATTTTCCAACTTCTACCGAAAATTTAGGCAGCTGAGATGAAACATCAAGCAATTCAGAATTTGCTTTGAATCAAGCAAATACTTTTCGTGCAGACCTTAATGTTACAAACTTTGGAAGCACAGGCGACTATGATTTGTATTCTTACTACGGTAGCAATTCTGTAAATGATTATGCAAAAAATGCAACCGACTATTTTGTACATAAAGAATACATTGGTAACCCACAATTCATTACCAGAAGCACAGGCTCGGGTGCATCTCTTGAATTGAAATATCTTGTTACTCGTCCATCTTACTCAAGATACAAATTATCATTGGCAAGCGCAATTGTTCTTAACTTCGATGATGGAAAAGGCAACAAAACAACAAAAGTTTATGACAACGACCGTGCCGAGATTTTCAACGAGAGCGAATATAAGAAATCATTTGAATTCATTGATGCTCAAGGTAATAAAACAACAGAAGATTATTGAGAATTTGTTGAAGCACAATTAACTTCTGATGACCCACGTTCAATTAACAATGCACAATTCAGGAAAGATTTAAAAAATAAAGATCTTGTTAATGTTCAATTTGTCATTCGCGATGATGTTAAATACGTAGACGTGGAAGGAAAATGAACCAATTATAAAGATCAAGATAATAATGGTTACAAGCTACAAGCAGAAGACATTTACAATTCTTTACTACTAACATTCTTTAGCGATACTGCCGCAAGACATAAACAAGGTGGTAATGCTTTTGCTGACGAGCTTTGACGTAAATTGTTTGCAAGCGGTGCAAGCAAGAAGTGTTCTCCAACTAGCCACTTTCCAAATGCTTACGTTTGAAAACTTTATACCGCTGACTTTAACGCTTTACTTGACAGAGACCAAACACTGCAAAATTTAAGTGATGATGCCCAAACAAAACTCAAAACTACTAACGATTATAAAGTGAAAGTAGGATCTCCAGTAGTAGCGAAATGAACAGAAGCCAAAGAACTAACTAACTTAGAAAATGTACTTAAAAACAAAGTATTTACCATTAATGTACTTGAGGAAAATCGAAATCAAGAGGACCAACGTAAATTTCCACGTTTCGACCAATTGATTGACTTTTTACGTTTAGACACTTCTTTACAACCTCTGCCAACAAATTATGTAAATGATGTTAACACTGTTCTTGCGAGAGTAATTGATAAAATTTTTGAAGGTCAAACTTCAGAACAAGTACAAGTGTGAAAAGCTGACTTTGTAAAGATTGAAGAAGAAATTCAAGAAGCAAGCGACGTAGTTAAAGCAGCACAAAAAGAACATGCCATCGCGAAAGCTAAAAAAGCGGAAATAGATGCTGATCCTAAACAAACACAAGCTGCTAAAGATGCTGCAGAAGCAAAAGAAAAAGCAGCAGGGACTAAAGTTGACAATGCTATAGAAGCTTTGCAGAAGAAACAAGCTGTTTATGAGGCTAAAATTAAGGAATTCGCAACATGATTGAATGCTAAAAAATCAGTTTTAGCTCAAGACCTTGCAATTCTTGATCAAAATATTAATAACTATCAAGGCAAAAAGTTAAGTGAAATTATACCTACAGGTCATAACCGTAACTATTTAGCAGACTTTTTACTTCAAATGTCATTTCTTGATCGTGAATCAAACGCTTGAAAGACAGGTGTGTATTGATTAGGAACAGGTAGTGCTAGTTCATATGTAGTGGGACACTACTACAAAGCGCCTTTTGATGCAGCAAATGCAATTGGTTCTTACTACATTAATCAACATTACTGAGAAAAAGATTTTGTTAATAATCCAAATGCATTGCAAACCATTAATGTTTATTACAGAAAATCACAAGCTGACAATCCAGTAAAATTTAGTCACGACCAATTTGAATTATTCAAAGATGGCAAAGTTTCGCAACTTCAATATGGAACTTTATCAGAAAATGATAAGAAAGAATTAGAAAAGAATTACTCAGTTACTATCAGACCAAACCAAATAGTAAATCAAGAAAATGTTTTATATAGAGTTGCTAGACCGCTATTCTTTACCTTTGATTCAAAAAAATGAGGTGGACTTAACGGCACAAAAGAATTTGAATTTAGTGATGCATATTCTCTATTGATGTACGGAAAAACCAAAAAAGAATTAGTTGAACAACAAGTTCCGTCTCCAACGTTTTTTGCAGGTTTAGGTCTTGCCTTTAGGTCAGTTTTAAAAACTTCTGTGAACTGATATACTTTAGCAAGCAATTTTTCAAAACAAACTCGCGAATCATTTTTCCCTGCTATGCCTGCCGATGCTTATTTATATGCAGAGGACGATCAATATGGCACCCTTAATGAGAACAAAGCAGAAGTGAATAGTCTTTTTGTCATCGATGCTCAGGGTAACAAAGTTAAATTGCAAGTTGGTAATGAATTTCTTGATGAAATTTCTTATGAAAAAATGAAGGCTTATGCATTAAGTAAATCTACCATCGAAGATAAAAAATATTCACCGGTTGCACAACAATTAAAAGTGGTGATGAAGGGAATTCTTGATAAATTCTTCGAAGAAAACCCAACACTTAAGGGACAAAAAATCGAACTTAAGTTAGAAAGCCTTATCGGTACTTATAGTGAAGAACTAAAAGAATCAATGAGATTACTTAAAACTGTTTTTGAAAGCTTGGATAGCAGAATTCAAGTTACACTTAATCTTACAAATGCTGACACCGACCAACAGTGAGAAGAAAGAATAGATAGAGTTGCTTATGGTGGTTTGGCCAACATTTATCTTGGCTGAAATCCTGACACTGATAATGTATTTTCGGCAGTTGATGGTTTGTCATGAGAATATGGTTTGGCACCAGCATTGACATACATCTATCAAATTACTAAGGGCGAATTAAAAGATGATTCAAAATATGATTTTGAAAGAAAAGTTTTAGAGAACTTTCCAAAAATTGTTGCGACTGCTGAAGAGTTTGTTCAATATTTAAGAGACAGCTACGAAGGCGGTGACAAAGCGAAAACTTGACTTTTCGAGGGTGTGCCTGTTGATAAATTACATTTAATTGACACTCCATATTTGAAAGGCGAAGGTTTTAACAAACAATTTGTGCAAAATGATGCTGGCCTTTATGTTCAAAAAGCAGACAATCCAGCATTAACAAATGAGGATGGCAGAGACGCTTTTTATACCATTTCAGCTAACTTCTGAGCACAATACCCACTTAATAAAAAGAAAGAATACTTGCTTGGGTTCTTTAAAGAATTTTCAACCTTTTTCAGCAATGGTAGTGATCCAACTTCGCAATCTCTTAAAACCATTGGTTCATTCAACAAAGTTGTTATTTCAACCAAATACTTAGTACCATTTACTAAGAATTCAAGTTTTGCTAATTGAGCAGACTGAAGAATTAATACTCCTGAAGAAAAAGACGAAGCTGCTCAAGAAGCAAATAAATAAAATGTAAAATAGTGAACATGTTAAACAGTAAGTTTAATATGTTTTCTATTCAAAGAAAGTATTAAGTTATGTGAAAATATATAACAAATCGGATTCTCTTTGCGATCTTGACACTAGCAATCATTAGCTTCTTTGTTTTTGTGTTAACATCTATTTCACCTAATAACCCAGTTCTTAAAAAATCGACAGACGAATTCTTGGCCGCAAAAAACTCAGGTAGTCAGGTGACACTGAATGAAATTTTAATGAAAAACGAAGCGATTTATGGATTTCGTTACTCAACAAAAGTGGGTTCAGAGTTAGTTCCGGGCGCTAAAATTCCAGTAGTTGTAAGATTTTTTATTTACATTGGCAACTTTTTTAAAGGTGAATTTGGTCCTTACATCAAAGCTGATCAAAACCTAGTTCTTTCGCAATACAAAAATATTCCTGAGTTATTCTTCATCCCGTTGAAAACCACTTTAATTGTGACTGTACCATCCTTGTTTGCTTCTATGGCGCTCGGCCTTACGCTTGGTATTGTTTCCGGTTACAAACGGGGTAAACTCTTTGATAACTTCACAAACGTTTTTGTGCTAATTTTCATTTCAGTGCCATCGTTTGTTGTGGCACCAATTGCCATTGCAGTTGCGCTGAAACTAGGAATTACACCAAAAATTCCGCGTTATGGTGGCGACGCAACTATTACTTATAGTGAATATATCCTTGCTTACTTACCGCCAATTACAGTTATGACGCTTTCATCACTAGCAGCTTTTGCCATTAGTTCGCGTAATGTGGTGATTACAGTCTTAACTTCTAACTATGTGCTTATTGCCAAAACCAAAGGTTTGAGCCAAAAACAAATTTTCTTTAAATACGTAGCAAGAAATATTTCAATTCCACTCTTTGGTTTAATTTTTGGTTCCTTACTCGGTCTGCTTAGTGGTTCGATTATTATTGAGCGGTTCTGAGATATCAATGGTACTAGTCAGGTGATCACCGATGCCTTCTCAACTGGTGAAATTTATGTAATTATGTTCTCAACCATTATTTTTACCAGTATTGGTCTGTTAGCGGCGATTATCGTTGATGTTGCTTACGCAATTCTTGATCCAAAAATTACTTACACAACTAAATCAAAACGTAATTACACGATTTTCTTCAAAAATTGACTACTTCGTCGTAAGTTAATTCGCGAAAGATTTCCCAAAACGAAAGGAGTAGCTAATGCAGCTTAGTTTAGACGAATTTAATCGTAAATATAAGTTGAGCGAAGATTTACTCCAAAAAGTACGGATGGCCGAAGGAAGTAAATATTCTTCTAGTTCTGTGGCTGGCAAGCCAAAGCGCTTAGGTGTGGAAATTCTCAAACGTTTCTTTACCTCGCCAGCAGCAGTTATTTCGCTTATGGTCTTCACCATTATCTTATTAATGGCAATTCTTATTCCTGCAACTTCACCTTATCCAGCGAATGCGCGGATCTCTGATCTTGCCTACACAACGAACCTCCCACCTTACACAACACCTTATGTGTCAGTGCCAATTGGTGAAGGTACCGACGGCTATGTTGTGCAAGAAACCATCAAAAGTTGAGAAAATTTAAGTGGAACGCACCCACAAATTTATGCTGAATTGGTGCGGCGTGGTTTTACGCAAGACTTCTTGCAACCAGAAGTAGTTGGCGACAACATCTACATTCGTTATAATGCTTACTTGTTTTTTAGATTACATAACTTGCAAGATAGTCTTAAAGCTTACTCGGCGAGTGAAATTACCACGCAACTTGCTGACAAAATTTGAAGTGCTTCGGAAATTAAACCAATTCTTGGAACTGAGCAAACCATTGCTTATGATATTTGAACTCGTACCTGGTATGCAACTTGAAAAGCAATTAAAATTTCCTTCATTGTTGCAGCAATTCAAGCCATCATTGGTGTGAGTTTAGGTGCTTACCTTGGTTTTCGTGCTGGTTCAATGATTGACACAGTGACAATGCGGGCAATTGACATTTTCGACTCAGCACCAACCTTGATTTGAATTTTAATTTTCACTGCGCTCTTTGGCGCGCATGAAGGAACGCTCATTATCACCCTCTCACTTGTTGGTTGGAGTGGGTTTGTGGGTGGCACCAGAATGTACATTATTACAGTGAAAAATGAGGAATACATTTCGGCCGCTCGTGCCATTGGCGCCAAAACCTCACGGCAAGTCTTTGTCCACGCTTTACCAGCTATTATTGGTAAAATTGCCAACTCATTTGTACGTAGTATTCCAGGCATCATTATGTGAATTGCATCGCTAGCTTTCCTTGGTTTCTTTAGAACTGAAGGTAGTGATGTGAACTTAGGTCAAATTCTTATTGATGCAACTAACTCTGGCACCAGCAACGCCTGAACTTACATTCTCCCAACCCTCATCTTGCTCTTCTTATCACTTTCACTTTCATTCATCGCCCTTGGCTTACATGATGCTTTAGACCCACGGGTAATGAGAAAGAAAAGAAACTAACAATGGTTTAGAAGGTTTCACACTATGAAAAAAGAACAATTAAAGAAAATTTTCAAAAAAAGTTGAAAAAACTTTGCCCAAGGCTGCAAAGATTACGCACATAACTGAGTGCAACGTTGAAAAGTTCGTGGGCAAAATTTAAAACGTAAATTTACTAAACCGGCCATCAAAGTGAGCAAGTATGATGGCGACAACAAACGCAAAAGTCGTTACCAATTGAGTCAAGAGAATGTGTATGCTAACATTGCTACTACACCTTTACCAGAGAACAAAATTTTACAAGTCCGTAACTTACACGTGTCGTTCCCAGTTGGACGTAGTAAAACCATCCACATTGTCCGGGGCATTGATTTAGATGTCAACAAAGGACAAATTGTTGGTTTAGTTGGCGAGTCTGGTTCAGGTAAAAGTGTCACCTCGAAAACCTTAATTAACGTTAACCACAATGGCATTGTCACAAGTGACCAAATGCAAATTGGTGATTTAGAACTCACCAAAATTTGAAACCAAAAACATTGACAATACATCCGTGGTAAGAAAATTGGTTACATTCCCCAAGATCCACTCACTTCCCTTAACCCAACGCGTACCATTGGGAAACAACTCATGGATGCTCTTAACACCAACTTAGAGTGAAAAGGCAAAAAATTTGGTGAAAAGAAAGCTTATTTAGTTTCTTTACTCAAACAATTTGGTTTGCGTAATGCCGAAACAATTTATAACCAATACCCACACACTTTGTCTGGCGGAATGAAGCAACGGGTAGTAATTACCATGGTAGTTGCCCTTAAACCTGATGTAATTATTGCCGACGAACCAACTACCGCACTTGATCCCACCGTGCAAGCTTCGGCGCTTTCGCTCTTTGAAAGTATTCGGCAAGAATACCAAATTTCCATCATTCTTATTAGCCACAACATTAGTGTCATTGCGAAGTTCTGTGACTATATTTACGTGATGTATGCCGGTAAAATTGTGGAGTGTGGTACCAAGAAAGAAATTTTCACCCAACCAGCCCACCCTTACACTTGAGCTTTAATTTCAGCTATTCCCGAAAATCGTGAAGATAAGCTTTACAACATTAAAGGTACACCACCAGATATGGCGAATTTACCACTTGGTGATCCGTTTGCACCACGTAACGATTACGCCCTAGAAATAGACTTCTACAAAGAACCGCCATTAATTCCAATTACTCCAACTCACGCAGCAGCCACCTGGTTGTTACACCCAGAAGCACCTAAAGTGCAACTTTCAGATGACTTACTCAAACGTTTAGCATTATTTAAGGAAACTTTTAAAGAATATGAATAAAAATGAACGCAACGTAATTTTGTCAATTGACAATTTAAAGAAATATTTCGTTAACCACGGTTTTATCAACAAAGCTGTGGATGGGGTGTCATTTGATTTACACGAAGGAGAAATTGTAGGTTTAATTGGTGAATCTGGTTCTGGTAAAACCACTGTAGGGCGTACCATCTTACGTTTATATGATGATTTCAATGGGTTTGTTCGTTTGGAAGACAAAATTATTAGTGGTAAGAAAATTTCTAACCGGTTGAAACGTTTTTTGCACAAAAACGTGCAAATGATCTTCCAAGATCCTCACGCTTCATTGAACTCGCAACAAAATGTGTTCTCAATTTTGCGTGAACCACTCTTAGTTAATGGCATTATCAAAAGCCAAATTCAAGACATTTTTTCAGATTGATTCGCTGTCAAACAAGCCTTTAAATATAGTTTTCACATCAAAGCATTAGAACTCAAGTTAGAAAACTTAAAGATTATTAACTCTTTAGGTGAACCCTTACTACACAAGTGAAAAGAAACTTTTACTAACTTCTCTTTTGATCCTGAGATTGATTTCGATGATAACTTCACTAACTTTTTTGGTTATTTAGACGAAAAGCAACAAGTTGAAAGTCAAATTATTAATAATATGTACTCAAACTCAAGCAAGTTGATGACATATTATTACGAAAAACAAAAGCAATATCGCAACAAAGAAATTGCTGACTTTATGCTCGAACTCGAACAAGCTAAAGCTACTTTAGCTGAAAAAGAACAGTTAGCTAAAATGTCGAAAGCTGCTTATCAAGCAAGTAAAGATCTTGCAAAGGTAAAACAAGAATACAAAGAGTTCAAAGTCGAACAAAATGAATTCACTAAGAATGCGAAAAATGTCATTAATAACTATGTTGTAGAGTCAAAGAATGAAAAATCTTTAATCAACATTACTCGTTTAATGTCGACTGACTTAGAGTACTATTTATTCAACTTAAAGAACGAATTACTCTTTGCGCAACGCGCTAAAACACTCAAAGCCTTGCGTGGCGAATGTGATTATTTAAATTACGACGAAACGCGTGAATTAATTAATGAATTTGATGCTTACATTAAGAAGTTTTACCAACAACACTTAGACACAGTGCCATTCGCACCACAAGTGAAAAAAGAATTGCTTGCCATTATTGCACAAAACTTCCACTTTGACTATAGCAAATTTGTAACCAAGTCACAACGCCACAAAGCTAAATTTGAAGCACGCGAGCAAGAATTTCAAGAACGTATGCGAGTTTTAACTAACATCATTGCGCAAAACGCTACTCCTGAAATTTCACCGCAAGAACTTGAGCAAGCGCGTCAAAATTTAGTTAAAGCTAAAGAAACCTATCAAACCAACCGTTTGAAAGGTTTAGTTGATTTAAAACGTGAAATTATTAAACTTTCAAAAGCTATTAAAGTACAAGAAATTAAATATAACGAATTGTTAGCTGTCCAAACTTTTTGCAACGAACGATTTGATGAAATTAAAGAAGAATACTTCAAATTTATTGAAGAAATGATTACCAACAACCCTAACCGTGACAACAAAGACATTGTGACAGTAATTAATTCGTATAAATCTGACTTAGCAGTTCGTGAAGATACACTTAATTCATTTAGTATCGAACGTAAATATTTAAATAAAGATATTAATAATATTTACATTTTACTTGGTGTTAACTACAAATGAATTGAAAAGAACCTTGAAGGACTTGATCTTGAAAGCGAAAAACAAGTGAATGTTCGTGAATTATCAGCTCGCAAATGAGAACTAGTTTACAACTTTTATGATCACATCTATTCAATTCCTTTAGCAAAACGCAAAATTTCTAATTTGCTTTACAAAACTACAATTTACGATGCTTTGGAAAGTGTTGGCTTGTTAAAACAATTTGCTTATCGTTATCCACACGAGTTCTCTGGTGGCCAGTTACAAAGAATTGTAATTGCACGGGCACTTATTACCCAACCAAAAGTCATTGTGGCTGATGAACCGATTGCTTCACTTGATATTTCAATCCAAGCCCAAGTGGTGAATCTGCTTAAAGACTTGTGTCTTAAGAAAAATATTGGTTTAATCTTCATTGCGCACGACTTATCGATGATTGAATACATTGCTGACAACGTACAAATCATGCACCTTGGTAAAATCGTTGAACATGGTCGTACCGAAAAAATTTACGCCCAACCTTACCACCCTTACACTGTGAATTTATTCAAAGCAATTCCTAAAATTTCGAATGCTAACGAAAAATTCCAAAACGTTTCCTTTGACTTAGATTACTTGGATGAGCAACAATTTCCTAATGTGCCAGAAAATTATCAAGTTGAAGAAGAGCATTTTGTGTACGGCACTAAAACACAGGTGCAAAAGTGAATCAATGCAGTTAAACAGCAAGACAATTAAGTACCAAAATAAACAAAAAAACAATAGCACATCTAAGCTATTGTTTTTTACTTTCAAAATCACAAATTGAAATGATCTTTTTTGTTAAATTTGCTTTTTAACACTATGTAATAGCGCTATTTGTGAATAAATTTGAATTTGAAGGTGCGCATTGGCATTTGGCGGGAGTTAAAGGAATCGAACCCTTGCAAGCAGTTTTGGAGGCTGCAGTACTACCATTATACTAAACTCCCAAAAGGAAGGAAAATGAGACTATTTTCCAAATTTAAAGTGGCAAACATCACCATCTTGCACAACATAATTTTTACCTTCGCTACGAATTTTGCCGGCATTTCTAGCTCCTAATTCGCCACCGAAAGTAATAAAATCTTGATAAGAAATGATATCTGCTTTAATAAATTTATTTTCGAAATCACTATGTATTATACCAGCACACTGTGGAGCAAATGATCCGCTTTTGAAAACTCAAGCTCGCACTTCCACTTTGCCAGCAGTGAAATAAGTTTTTAAGTTAAGTAAGTCAAAAGCTGCGCGTGTCAATAAGTCAAGTCCACTATAACTAATATTGTAAGAAGAAAGCCATTCGGTTGATTCTTCTGTTGAAAGTTCGATAATTTCACTTTCCAATTGCACAGAAATTGGCAAAATTTTATTTTTGTCACCAATAAAAGCTTTTAATTGGTTTAATTTTTCGCATTTTTCTGGTTCTAAAATTTGGTCAGCGCTAAGGTTCGCAACATAAATAACTGGTTTTGCTGTCAAAAGTTGGTAACTTTTTAAAATTTTCTTTTCTTCATCGTTTAAATCAGGTATTAAAGTGTTAGCAAAATGCCCATTTTCTAAAGTTGCTTTAATTTTTTTAGCTAAATTAAACTCTAGTTCAGCTTGTTTGTCACCACTTTTAGCTTTTTTAGTAATGCGATGAATCACATTTTCAACTGTTTCTTGGTCTGCATAAATTAATTCAAAGTTAATTACTTCAACATCTTCAACAGGATTTACACGCCCAGCCACATGAAAAATATCTTTATCTTCAAAACATCTAACCACGTGAATAATGGCATCTACTTGGCGAATGTTGCCAAGAAATTTATTACCTAAACCTTCACCGCGTGAAGCGCCTTTAACTAAACCAGCAATATCAACAAAGTCAAATGTTGCTGGCACAATTTTTTCTGGATTAACAATTTTTGCTAATTCGTAAAGACGATGGTCTTTGAGTGGAACACTACTAATGTTTGGTTCAATTGTGGTGAAAACATAATTATTAGCTTCAACTTTATATTTGGTTAAAGCACTAAATAATGTACTTTTACCAACATTTGGTAAACCAACAATTCCGGCTTTTAATGACATTTTTACTCCTTTGTGTGCAATTAGTTATTTTGATGAAAATGTAAATAACTCTATGTTATAGACATGTTTGTAACATCGATTCAAACATTCGAATTCGTAAAATTTTGAAAACAATCTTGAATTCACTAACTTAAAAACATTTCTAAATCAGTTTTCGCTTGTGAACAAAAGTGATTTTGGCAAAAATTTCTCTCTAAATGTTAGCAAATTTTATACTATTAGTCCCATTTTAGTCCCATATTTACCCAAAAATATACTTTTTGTACTATTATTTATGTATTTAGAATTAGATAGTGCTAAAGGAGAAAAATGTTAAAAGTTGTTACCCATCCGTTGATTGATATGAAATTAACCAATATGCGGGACAAAAATGCTAATCACTCAGTGTTTAGACAAAATTTAAATGAAATTGCGTCACTGATGGTCTACGAAGTGCTTAGATCTTACCAACCAAAAGAACATGTTGTTATCACACCAAATGAAGTTGCATTTAAGGGCGCGAAACTAGACCGCGATATTGTGTTTATTCCTATTATCAGGGCAGGTTTGTCAATGATTGAAGGTTTGTTGAAATTAGTTCCTGAAGCTAAAGTAGGTCACATTGGTATGTATCGCGATGAAGAAACACATAAACCACATTCATACTATTACAAAATGCCACAAGTAAGTAAAGATAGTTACATTTTTGTAGTTGATCCAATGCTTGCTACTGGAGGTTCTGCTGCATTTGCAATTGAAAAATTAAGAGCAGATGGTTTTACTAACATCCAGTTAGTTTGCTTAGTGGGTGTAAATGAAGGTGTGGCAAAAATAGAGAATGCTTTTGGTCAAGATTTTCAAATTTATTTAGCTGCTCTTGATGACCACTTAAATGAACATAAATATATAATTCCTGGTCTTGGTGATGCAGGCGATCGTATTTATGGAACGAAATAAACAAAAAGATAGTATTTATTTTCATTCACAAGCTACATTAAAAATAGTCGCAAGTGCCTTTATTTTGGCTTTGTGCTTAATTTTTAATTTCATCGGATCGAGAATTTTTATCTTTCCACTAGCAAATTTTCTCAAGTTTGACATCACAATTTTTTTTATTACCATCATTTTTATTTACATTGGCTGAAATTACGGACTAAGCACTGGTTTTTTAATGTTGTGAATTGGACCGCTCTTAAGTTCACATGGTTACGAATTGATTGCAATTCTGGGGCATTTGATTTTATTCTTTGCCCAGATGACTTTCGGTTTTGTCTTTTTAGTTTTTCAAAAAACTAAAATAAAAAGCAATTTCTTCAAAGTTGTGTGCACTAGTTTAATCACAATTGGTTTTCTGCTAATTTTTAACATTTTTCTTTCAACACCTTTATATTTTAGACTTTACGGCGACGTTTCAATTGGTAGCTTTCTCGACTTGGCGCGTTCGTGAAACAATTACAAATTATTGTTTTTAGATATTCCAAACTATTATTTAGCCACAATCACTATTTACTTTCTTTTTAATTTGATTAACTTAAGCATTAATTCATTTTTCTTGTTGCTTTTCCTTAGATACAACGCAAGAGGCTTAATTTTCAAAAATCTCAAAACTTAGCAAGGAGCGCATATGAGTTACAATTCAAAACAACAAGAACAAAAGTGACAGCAATTTTGAGAACAAACTCGTTATTTTGAACCAAAATCAGATTTTAATTTACCCAAAAAATATATTTTAAGTATGTTCCCTTATCCAAGCGGTAATTTGCATATGGGACATGTTCGGAATTATGCTTTAGGCGACGCGTTTGCTCGTTTTTATCGTCGCAAAGGTTTTAATGTTTTGCATCCTTTTGGTTGAGATGCGTTTGGTTTGCCAGCTGAAAATGCTGCGATTAAACATAAAATTCATCCTCGTTCATGAACTTACGAAAACATTGCCAAAATGAATCCTACTTTGAAAAGATTAGGAATGTCTTTTGCGTGAGAACGTGAAGTAATTACTTCTGATTCAGAATACACAAAATTTGACCAATACATTTTTTTAAAAATGTGAGAAAAAGGTTTAGTCTATCGTAAAAATGCGTATTTGAATTGGTGCAATAGTTGCCAAACTGTCTTAGCTAACGAACAAGTTGAAGATGGTTTATGTTGAAGATGCGACAATGTAGTGGTACAAAAAGAAATGCCACAATATTACTTAAAAATCACTGCTTATGCACAAGAATTACAACAAGACTTAGCGTTGCTAAAAGACCATTGACCAGACAATGTTTTGTTGATGCAAAAAAACTGAATTAACTATAAAACAGGGTTAAACGCAAAATTTGAATTAGTTGCTAATGGCGCGAACGTTGTTGAATTTACAACTTTTGTTGAAGACTATGACACAGTCAACAACTGTAATTTTGTAGCAATTAGTGGTACCCACCCGTTGCTAACAGAACTTAAAAATCAAAACCTTTTAACTGCAGCTGATCTAACGCAAATTGAAAATATAGTTAACCAAGCGAAGACAAAAAATTTCGCAGAGAAATTAGCTTTTAAATTACCATACTTTGCAGTTTTAACTCAAGATGCAGCAAGACAACCACTTGCTGTTTATGTTACAGACTTTGCTTCGGCTGGTGCTGCAGACAAAGTGATTTTAGTGAACACAAACAAGCTTAAAAGTTATGAAGAATTTGCACAAAAAAATCAAATCACTCTATACCATAGACCTAAAGAAAATTTGGTTTTATCAAATTTAGAATCCGCAACTGAAATCAATTTACAAGATTGAGGAATTAGCCGCCAGAGATATTGAGGCGCACCTATTCCAATGATCAATTGTTCAAAGTGTGAAATTGTGCCAGAAAAAGTTGAAAACTTGCCAGTTGCTTTGCCTGACCAAGTTGAATTTACTGGTCAGGGTAACCCAATTTTGACTAACCAAACTTGACTTAACATCAAGTGTCCATATTGTGGTTCACCTGCACAGAGAGAAAGTGACACTTTCGATACCTTCTTCCAATCAAGTTGATATTTCCAAAGATATACTGTGCCAACTAAACTTAGAGTTAACCACTTATTTGAAACCAAAGAACTTAATTACTGAAATTCTGTTGACCAATATATTGGCGGGGTTGAACACGCCATTTTGCACCTTTTATATGCTCGTTTCTTCACAAAAGTCTTAGCTGATTTAAATTTAGTGGATTATCGTGAACCATTCAATAACCTTTTAACACAAGGAATGATTCTTAAAGATGGCGCCAAAATGTCCAAATCAAAAGGTAATACGGTTTCGCCAGAAGAAATGTTAGAAAAATATGGTGCTGACACAATTCGCTTGTTCATTATGTTTGCCGCTCCACCAGAAAAAGATTTAGAATGACTTGATTCAGGTATTGAAGGAGCTTATAAATTTATTAAAAAATTATGAGAGAGATCAAGTGAAATTAAGAATAATTTTAATTATCAAAGTTTCTTAGCAAATTACGACTTTAGTTCACTTTCAAGTCAAGCCAAAATTGCTCGTCGCAAATTACATCAAGGTTTACAAAAGCAAGAAAATATCTTCGCACAAACAAATCAAAATTTTGCCTTTAACACTATTATTGCGTGGTGTATGGAAACTTTTAATGCTTACGAAAATATTAGTGACCAAGACTTAATTAGTGAAATGTTTTATGTTTTATTAAACTTACTTGAACCTTTCGCACCTCACTTAGTATGAGAGCTTAGTGATAAATATTTTGTACGTGCAAATTTGACGCATTTTGTCGCAGATGAAAAAGCTTTGACAGATAATGAAGTAACTTATCCAATTACTATTAACGGTAAACCTAAGACACAATTAACGTTACCAAAAACACAACTTGATCAAGAATTAATTCTTAACCAAGCGCGTGAGTTGGCTGCTAAATTTTTACAAGGTAAAGAAATTGTGAAAGAAGTGTTTGTGCCGCACAAAATCATCAATTTTGTAGTCAAAGACAAAAAATAATATTTAGCACAAAAATAATATTTTGCTAAATATAGTGTTATAATTCACCATTATTATTTTAGATAAGATAAGGAGAAAGATAAGTATGCATCTAGAACAAATGCAAAACAATGGGTTAAAAGTCTTTTTATTTGATTTAAACTCACCTTACAAAGATGGTTATGTACTTTGTGGGCGCGAAGAACTCACGATGTCATTCCCTTTGATTGCAACTGGTGAGTATGAAAATGCATCGATTATTAACGAAGTTAAGGCATACAATAAATACAAAAAAAGCAACGGTGGTAAAGTTGAAAAAGATAAGGCAATTTTTGCTTTAGTGCTTTATTATGACAGTGGCTCAAAACAAGAAGCTGCCAAATATGGTTTAAGTGATGTTGATTATTGCCCTGGCACTAAGGTACTTAAATTTGGTCATCTCGTAAGAATTGAAGATGCTAAAAAAAGTGCCAATAATAAAAAACTAGAGTTGCAAGTTGTAGGTCGTTCATTAGTTATTGTTCGTGATCTTTTAGATCCTAATGGTAACAAAATCACACAAGAACAATTTGTCACCAAAGCAACTTTTCAAGCAATTGACAGCAATTACGGAATTTCAGATCCTGTGGAAATGGAAAATGTTTTTGCTAAATTTGGTCGTTTTGACAAATTTATTTCTGACTTACAAACTAACAACATTTACAACACTATTTTAGAGTGAAGATTAAAAAACAACAAAATCAACATTTCTGCAGCCGAATGAATTTGAATTTTAAACAACAAATTAGAAGAATTAAGCATTGACAACTTACCATTTGATCTTGAAAATGAAATTGAGAGTTTTAACGCACTTTCGTTTGAAGACACAATCTTAACTAACGCTAATGATGCAAAAGAAAAATTCTTGAGTCAGCACGCTGTTTTATCAGCGATGATGTGTACCATTGCATGTGGCAACTATGAACGTTACCAAGTTTTATTGCACACAAGCATTAGTGAACAACTTACTTATCTTGATTCAATTGTCAAATCATGAGTATCTTCTAAAGAATTACCTTTAGAAGTGGTCAGAAAACTTGTAAGTTTAGACTTTTTCACTAAAGTAGATGATGATCCTCTTAATATTCGTAATGACATCAAAAAAATGTTTGATGATGTTTCACAAGACTTGGAAAACAAGGGCAAAAACACAAATGTGATTGACTCAATTAAAACATTCTTAGATCAAGACGGTCTTGATGACATCAAAGACACTAACGAAAAACTTGGTAAAGATGAGCAGAAAGCTAAAACCAGCAAAGATGGCGACAAGAAAAAACGCAGCAAGAAAACTACAAATGCTGAGCAAGACCAACTTAACGGTGATGTAACTGATCTAACTAAAAACTCAGAAGCGCCTGTGTTTGTTATTGACGAAGAATTAGCCGACTTTCAAAAAACTAAAAAACAAGAAGAAGAACGCAAAAAATTAAAAAACTTCATCGAAATGGAAGCTAACAACAAGATGAAGAAAAACCTTGACCGTTCACAAAAAGACTTTATGTTACGTGAAAAAATCAAGGCTTTAAAAGAAATTTTGAACGAAAACAACCCAAACGCCACAGAAGATCAAGATTTTGCGCAGTTGCTAGATGATCCAATTAAAGTTCAAGCTTTTCCTGAATCAGTGTTGAAATTAATTGCGACTGAAAGTGACAGATTAAAACAAATGATGCCTGGCAGCCCTGATGCTAACTTAACGCAAGTTTACATCAATACACTCAAAACCTTGCCATGACGAAAAGTTGAAGTCGAAACTCTTGATATCAAACGTGCGCGGGAAATTTTAGACAAAAACCATTATGGTTTAACTGAAGTAAAAGAAAGAGTCATTGAATACTTGGTTTTAATTATTAACCACAAGAACTTAGACGCACAAAACCCTGAAAACAAAGATAAAGTTCTTGTGTTCCCTGATGATCCAGAATTAGCTGTTGATAAGAGTTTATTTAAAGAAGTTAATAAACACACGAAAAAATCACAAAAAGAATTTAATAACGTGCCAATTCTAACTTTGGTTGGGCCTCCAGGAACTGGAAAAACTTCTTTGGCACGTGCAATTGCGGAAGCTTTAAATAAAACTTACATCAAAATTAGTTTAGGTGGCGTCAATGATGAAGCTGAAATTCGTGGTCACCGGAAAACTTATGTGGGAGCAATGCCAGGAAAAATTATTAAAGGTATTCAAAAAGCTAATGTTTCCAACCCACTTGTGTTATTAGATGAAATTGACAAAATGTCATCAAATAGCAATAAAGGCGATCCTTCTTCAGCGATGCTTGAAGCGCTTGACCCTGAACAAAACACCAAATTCCAAGATAATTACATTGAACACGAATATGACTTGTCAAAAGTTTTATTCATTGCCACAGCTAACTATTACGAAAATATTCCAAAACCATTAATTGACCGTGTGGAAGTGATTGAATTAAGCAGTTATACCATTAGTGAAAAAATTAAAATTGCTCGCCAACACTTAATTCACGATGTTATTCGTCAAGCTGGTTTACCATTAGAAAAATTCCAAATTGCTGATGATGTAATTGAACATGTAATTAAAAATTACACTATGGAAGCAGGTGTGCGTGGTCTTAAACGTCAACTCGACAAATTAGCGCGCAAAATTGTGACAAAAATCGTCGAAGGCGAAACTTTCACTGAGTTTGTTATTACCAAAGCAATTGCAAGCGAATTTCTTGGCGTGCCAACTACTTTTGATGATGAGTTGTCAAAGAAAAACGAAGTTGGTTTAGTGAACGGTCTTGCTTGAACTCCAATTGGTGGTAGCACCCTTCAAATCGAAGTAACCACATTTCCTGGTAAAGGATCGAATGGCATCAAACTCACTGGTTCACTCAAAGATGTAATGAAAGAATCAGCAACTATTGCCTTAACCTATGTACGCACCAATGCTGAAAAATTTGGCATCACCAACTTTGACTTTGAAAACACTGAAATTCACATTCACGTGCCTGAAGGGGCTGTGCCAAAAGATGGTCCAAGTGCCGGTATTACTTTTACCACTGCTTTAATTTCCGCTTTGTCAAATACACCAGTACCTCAAGACGTTGCGATGACTGGTGAAATTACCTTGCGTGGCCGTGTGCTCAACATTGGTGGCTTGAAAGAAAAATCATTCGCTGCTTTCAAAAAAGGTATTAAAACCGTCTTTATTCCTAAAGGTAACCTTAAAGACTTAGTTAAAATTCCTGATGAAGTTAAAAATGCACTTACCTTTGTACCTGTGGAAAACTACAGCGAAATTTACGAAGCTATTTTTGCAAAAAACAAACCAAAAAAGACTAATAAAAGTAATTAATCATCTATAAAAAGCAACAAAAGTTGCTTTTTTTATTCTTACTTGTTATGCATCTGATTTTATGTTGTATTTATTCCGCTTCTCTGTCGTAATTTAAAAAGTAAATTACAAAATACATATTTTCACATTTAAAACTAACAACAAGTGCTTTTTGTGACTTCTATCGTGATATTTCGATCAAAATTTTCTAAAACTTAGTTTTACCAATACAATTATGTTATAGGTGTGTTCGTGTTAGTCTTTGAAAATTTTTTGTCTTTTCTAATGACAAACAAGACGTTTTAACCAGAGAATTTGCATATTAATATATAATTAGCACACTATGAACTCAAAAAGAAAAACTAAATTACTATTCACTGGTGGCATTGTTTTTGGTCTCGGGATTGTTGCAACTACTGTCGCAACTGTTGTTTTTACACAACAAGATAAAGTAGCAAGAAGAAATTTAATTAACTCAATTGAAAAAGCGCAAAAATTTTTGCTTGACAATAATGTTGCGTTATTAGAGTCACAACAAAAAACCGATTTAGAAAACCAAGTAAAGAAAGCTAACGAATTAATTCTTAATAAACAATTTAATCAATATGCCGCAGCTGTAGTTGCTTTACAAAGTGCGCAAGCTAATGCAGAAGATTTCACAAGAGCAAAGAAAACATTAGAAGTAACTAAAGAAAAAGTTAAAAATTATTTAATTTTAAACAAGGCTCGTTTTAGTACTGAATTTGTGAGTGCAGTTAACAAAAATATCGATGATGCTGAAAAATTACTTGCAAATGTGCAATCAACTATTGTGCAACTAAATCAACAATCTACAATCTTAGAAGATGACTACAAAAAATGTTTAGACGTTGTTAACAAGAGCAATTCAACAGCGAATACAACTTCTGACTCGAATACTGAATCAACAAGCGCAAATCAGTAAGTAATTTTTCCTAATTATCTTATTTATTAATTTAGTTTTTATTCAAAACATCTAATAATTAAAAAATAGCTGGATGCTATTTTTTTATTTTATTAGGCCAAAATCTCAGACACAGATTTTGTGTGAAGTTAGATTGTTACTCATTTAACAATTTTAAAAATGCACAAAAAAAGATTTTAAAAAATTAGCAGAAACATTTATGCGCGCTAAATTTGATGATATAATAAATTCACTTTTTGAAAATGACGAATTTAAGAACACTCTCACTTAAGTGCTAAAATACGAAAGAAAAGGAGCACATATGGCGAAAGAAATTATTTTAGGAATTGACCTTGGAACAACTAACTCAGTTGTTTCAATCGTTGAAAATGGACAACCAATTGTTTTAGAAAATTTAAATGGTAAGAGAACAACTCCATCAGTAGTAAGTTTTAAAAACGGTGAAATTATTGTTGGAGAAAATGCAAAGAAACAAATTGAAACCAACCCAGACACTATTGCTTCTATTAAAAGATTAATGGGAACAACCAAAACTGTTACAGCAAATGGCAAACAATACAAGCCAGAAGAAATCAGTGCAATGATTTTGGAACACCTTAAGAAATACGCAGAACAAAAAATTGGCCACACAATTTCTAAGGCTGTTATTACAGTGCCGGCATATTTTGATAACGCACAACGTGAAGCAACTAAAATCGCAGGTAAAATCGCTGGTTTAGAAGTTTTAAGAATTGTGAATGAACCAACCGCTGCTGCCCTTGCTTTTGGTCTTGACAAAACTGATAAAGAAAAGAAAGTGTTAGTTTTTGACCTTGGTGGTGGAACATTTGACGTTTCTATTCTTGAATTAGCTGGCGGTACTTTCGAAGTTTTAGCTACTTCAGGAAATAACCACTTAGGTGGAGACGACTGAGACAACAAAATTGTTGAATGACTTGTAACTAAAATTAAAACAGACCACAATGTTGACGTTAAAGCCGACAAAATGGCGATGGCTCGTTTGAAAGAAGCTGCTGAAAAAGCCAAAATTGACCTTTCATCATCTATGGTAGCTAATATTTCTCTACCATTCCTTCTCTTCTTAAATGGTCAACCAGTTAACATTGACGTAGAATTGAAACGTAGTGAATTTGAAAAAATGACTGCTGACTTACTTGATAAATGTCGCAAACCGGTTGAAACTGCGTTGACAGATGCAAAATTAAGCGCTGCCGACCTTGATGATGTTTTAATGGTGGGTGGTTCAACTCGTATGCCAGCTGTGCAAGAACTTGTTGAAAAATTACTTAGCAAAAAACCAAACCACTCAGTTAATCCAGATGAAGTCGTAGCGCTTGGTGCAGCTATTCAAGGCGCTGTGCTTGCTGGTGATATCAACGACATTTTATTAGTTGACGTAACTCCATTGACACTTGGAATTGAAACTGCTGGTGGTATCGCAACCCCATTAATCCAAAGAAACACCAGAATTCCAATTACCAAAAGCCAAATTTTTACAACTTTTGCTGATAACCAAACTGATGTAACCATTAAAGTTGTGCAAGGTGAAAGACCACTTGCCTCTGAAAACAAAACACTTGCTGAATTTAATTTAGGTGGCATTGAACCTGCGCCTCGTGGTGTACCACAAATTGAAGTTAGTTTCAAAATTGATGCTAATGGTATTACTACAGTAACTGCCAAAGACGTAAAAACTAACAAAGAACAAAGTGTAACCATTAAGAATTCAACTAAACTAAGCGATGCTGAAGTTGAAAGAATGATTAAAGAAGCCGAAGAAAATCGTGAAGCTGATGCTAAGAAAACTGCTGACATTGAAACTCTAGTAAAAGCTGAAACTCTTGTGTCAAAACTTGAAACTGCTTTCAAAGAAAACAAAGACAAAATGTCTGAAGAAGAAATCAAACGTTCTGAAACTGAAATTAACCAGTTACACGAAATGATTAAAAACAAAGAGTATGATAAATTACGTGAAACTTTAGACAAATTTGAAAAACTTTTTGCACAACTAAGCAAAATGCACGAAAACACCCAACACCAAGAAACTACGACACAACAAGATTTTAAAGAAGAAGACGCAAAATAAATTGATACACAAACACTTGCGACTTACTATTAAGTCCAATGTGAACGTGTTTTAAGAACAACTATTTTCATAAATTTCATAAAATTCATAAATCCTTTTTAATTGATCCTTACTTATTCAATTTATCCAAACAAATATAATACGAATTAACATCATAAAAAGCACTCACGAGTGCTTTTTTTGTTACCAGTATCTTGGTGTTTTGAATTCATTTGTGGTTTCAAATACCAAAATTGAGTGAAACAGTTAAAATATAACTAAGTTAACTACATCTTACTTTTTAGATTGTTGGAGTAATTAAAACTAGCTTAGCAAATTGTTATAAAGGTCGTGAATTATGATTACAACGAAACGCATTTCGCCCTATACGCGGAGAATTGAAACTGGCAAAGTCATTGACATTACAACCGAATTTGTGACTGTCAAAGCACAAAAAGGCATTTATACCATTAACCGTCGTTTGATTAGTGACTATGCTCAACACAATAATTTAACCATTTTTACTCCTGGTGAACTTATTACTTTTGCGGAGGTAAGTTTTGATCCTGCAACCGGCCGTGGCAGCGGTAACTTTAAAGTTTTGCACCCACAATTTTGCAAAGATCCCTTCGCACACAACCTTACGCCTACACCCAAAGGATTTAAAAATTTGCTTGCCAGTGTCACTGCAAAATTCACGAAAAAGGACTAACAAATGAATTATTTACGTCTCAAAACTTATAACTACTATCCCGATTTTCAAAATGAGGATTTAAAACGCAAAGCCACAACTATCATTGAAAACATTCGCGCCAAAAATGCACCCGGTTATGAACACTTTGGTTTTAATGATTTAGCCTTAAATTTTAGTCATACCAACATTGCTGAAATTACTGAATTTTGCCAATTAATTGTAGACAAACACATTACTGACTTAGTAATTTTTACTAACACAGTTGAATTAGATAATTTCAAAATTATAGATGACTTTTTATTTAAAAACGATCTTTTAACGCAACGTAAAATCAATTTTCATTTTTTTAACAGCGATGATAATGTAGCGAATTGGTTCACCTACTTCAATCAAATTAGTTCTGTTTTTGCTTCACAACAAAGTGCTTTTCTGTATGTTTCACTAACACCATTTTCTGAAGCTTTTTTAAATTTTATTTTGCTTTGTTTAAATGAATTTCAACAACAAGTTGGTTATTTTCGTGCGTTGAACAACCAATTTTTAGTTGCTAAGGAAGAAGTTGAACAACAAATTTTAAATTTGTACACTTTGTCAGAACATAATCACAAACAAAAACACAAACTCAAAGCAACAGATTTTACCCATAAAGTTGATAGTAGTCGTCGCAACCATGCCAACCAACACTTTTATGCAATCGTGCCTGAACAAAACATTCTCATTGTGCCGGCAATTTTACATAACCACTTTGCGTTTTTTAGTAAAACCAACTTAATTTTAGCAATGTTAAAAGGAGCTGATTTAGGCGCTTTACTGGAAGGTTACTTAGTAGGCACGCAGGACTTCACTGCTCGTGATGTTGAGCAAAATCTCGCCTTTAAACTTGGTTATATTTATTCGGAATGAAAAAAAGATAAAACTGTGAATTTATTAATTGGTTCTAACCGAATTTTTACTGGTTTGCTCAATGCTTTCGCTAAACAAAGTCTGGTTTGTTCATTCGAAGCCAAACCGTTTTTTGCCACGCACACAATTTTTCCAGAAGGCGTTTATACTTATGGACAGTATTTATTCGATCCTAATGCTTTTAATTGTGGAGTTGTGTTTGAACTTATTTATGAAAAAGTTGACTTTGTGCTTAGTGATGAAATTAACGTCAAAGACATGAATTTTAAAATTAAAGACAATAAACTTTCGGAATTTACTAACACAATTAACCACGGCTTAACTATAACTTTAAGCAACATTGTCACTTTACCCTTGTGTCGGATTACTGTTACGGACAATAGTGAACTTTCACTGGGAAAATTAATTGCTTTGTTGTATTGAACCAAAATTTATGAAGCTTATTTGCTCAACCAAAATCCGTTTGAAACTACTAATTAAGGAGACACCCGCATGAAGAAGTACCTGGAAGTGCAATTTCACCATACCACGCCAATTGCTAAAGTTCAGCGTGTGTTACAAAAACTTGAATTACTCAAAACTCACATTTTAACTACACCAACAACTACCAAAAATTTGTTTGGTTGAATCGACTTAGCAAGTAGTCCGCTTGATTCTTTGCTTGTGGAACATATGCAAAGTATTTACAAAACTTGACTTGACGATGGTGTTGAAGTAGTAGTAATCATCGGGACAGCTTCAGCATATTTAACAACCAAAGCAATTTACGATTTGTTGCCCGTGGATAAATTTCACCGTAAAATTCAATTAATGTTTGTCGGACACGCCGTAACAACTGAACGTCTCATTGCTGACTTGAATTTGTTAGGTAACCGCAAATTTGCTATCAATGTAATTTCTAAAAGCGGTTCGAGTGTTGAACCTTTTGTAGTGTTTCGTGAATTTCGCAAACGTTTAGAGTCGCAAGTAGGATCAAATAATGCGCGCAAATACATTGTAATTACCACTGACTTTGAACGTGGGTTTTTGCTAACATTAGCCCAAAAACAAAACTACCAAGTACTAAGAATTCCAAACACTTTAACAGCGCGGTTTAGTGCCTTTACTTGTGTTACGCTATTTCCCTTGCTGTTAGCTGGTTATGATATTTTTACATTTTTTGCAGGTGCTCAGCAAGCCACCCAGGAGTTTAAAACTACTGCTGGTTTTGCAAATCCAATTTTAGTTTATCTTGCCAATCGCACTGTTTTAGCAGACGAGTATAAAGTTGATTTATTTTGTGCTGTTGAAACTCAGTATCAAAAATTTTTAGAATGAATTGTTTTATTATTTGAAGAAACTGAGACTAAAGGTAATCACGGTTTATTTAGTGCAAATACGCTCTTAGCACACAATTTTAAATATGCAACACACACTTTTGGCACACAAATTCGCGCACAAAGTGCAACTACTAGTAGTGCTTTAGATGTTCTTACTTATTATCAAAAGGAATATGCCCACAAAGATCTCTACATTAACAAAGAAAAGCCTTTCAGTGTTGATTGAGAGCTGCTGCAAGCAAAGCTTGCAAGCCAACTGCTCCCTGTCAAATCATTTGAACTTATCACTTTCACACTGGCGAAGTTAGATCTTGAAACCTTAGGTTATTTATTGCAGTTTTTGTACTTTGCTGCTACTCTAAATGGTTTGCTCAATGACGTTGATCCTTTCAACCAATCAGCAGTTGAAGTTTTTAAAAATAATTTGTTGAAGTCTTTTGATAAGTAACTTGATTAAAAAATGTATCAGTTGTTACTTAGCTTCATTTGGAAACATTTTAGTTCAAATTTCATCATCTACTTCTTGTGTTTTGAAGTAGTATTTTTTGTCAGCTTGGGTGATGGTGCGGAGTACTCGTGCTGGGTTGCCAACTGCAATTGTTCAAGCGGGGATGTCTTTCACAACCACCGAACCAGCACCAATCACAACATTGTCGCCAATCGTGACACCTGGACAAATTATGCTACCGCCGCCAATTCAAACATTGTTGCCAATTGTTATAGGAATACCATAGCAACACATTGTGTTGCGAGTAGTAGGATGAATTGGATGTCCAGCAGTAAAAATAGAAACATTAGGTGCGATCATACAATTATCACCAATTCTTACTTTGCCACCGTCTAAGATTGTTAAATTAAAATTAGCAAAAAAGTTTGTGCCAACCTCGATGTTTGTACCATAGTCGCAGTGAAAAGGAGGATTAATTCAAGTAGTTGAATCTGCTTTTCCTAAGAGTTTTCTAATTATCTTCTGCAACTTTTGTTTTTTGTTAGGGTTAGTGTGGTTAAACTTATAAGTTAGTTTTTGTGCTCTGTCCATTAACGTGACTATTTCGTTGTCACCAAAATAAATTTTGCCTTTGAGACGTCTTTGATTGTTTGTTAGTTTCATCTTTTGCTCCGTTTTTGATGTACAAAATTTTAAAACTAAAACATAAAAGCAAAAATTTAATAAATCAAACAATTTTTAGCAAAATAACTATAAATTGATAAAAAATGCAATTTTTAGTGTTTAAAATAAGACTTTTCATACTTTTTTCATAGTTAATTATTTGTCTCAACAGTAATTAAACTTTTAGTTTCATATGTTTTCTTATAATTAGTTAGCAATTAGTGCCAAATTAAACTTGGTATTAAATTGGTTAAATTTGTTTTATGGAGAAATTTTAGAATGGCAAAAAATAAGAAAACCAAATGACTTTTAGGGGGGGGCTTTACTCTAACTAGTTTAGTTCCTTTGTTAGCTGTAAGCTGTGGTACTGAATCTTCAACCAGCACTGAATCTTCAACCGAAATTCTTGACACTGTTGATTCAGTCTTTGCGAGCAGTAAAAAACAAACGCCAGATGTAACAATTAGTGATGATTGACTTAAAAAAAATCCGAAGGAAATAAAATTTGGCGTAACTTTTAGTCGTAATGGCGTTCAATACAGCGCACTTAACGCTGTAGTAGAAATGTACAATAAGCAAAAAGGAGTAAAAGAACAAAGATTAGAAGAGCTTAAAGCAAAAGGCGAAAACTTAACAGACGATGAAAAAACAGAAAAAGCTGATATCACAAAATTCCTTGACAACTTTGTACCAGTTAAAATAGATGTTAAGGCTGGTGGTTATGAAGGTGCTGAAACTTCACTTCAAACTGCAATTGAAAATTCAGCAATAAATGAGCTAGTTAGTTTAACATTCAATTATGCTTCTACTGCATCTATGTTGGCTACTAAGGGTATGCTTTTGAATTTTTATTCATCTGCTGACCCAAACATTTCAAGTGATTTTACCAATTTTAATAGTGACTTTACTACAGACAACGTTAAGACTTCAAACATTCAAAATACCGGAACATGAATTTTACCTGCTGCAAAAAGCAGTAATGTCACTGGAGTAAACTCACCTGTTTTACACTACTTATTAAAAGTTCTTGAAGAAAGTGGAGCAAAAATTGAACTAACATCTTATGAAACTTTAGGGGAACACGCAAAAACCGATTTAGAATCAGTAAAAAAACTTTGAGGTGAAAGAAACCCAGAAGTTAATAATGGAAACCTAATCATTAACGATAAAACGTTTTCTACATTAGAAGGTTTGCTTGCTTTTGGAACAGCAGTAAAAAATACTCTTAAACAAACAGATGAACAAAAGAAAAATACTGTTGTGCTTGGTATAGATGACATCGCCGGAGTTTTAGCAACAACAAGTTATGCTTATTTGAATGGCGATGACGACAAAATGTTTATCAAATCCAGCTTAGACAAATCAAATACTCGTGTTGTGGACACAAGTAATTTTGAAAGTAAAAATTCTCGAATTTCCAAAAAATTAGACGAAACATTCAACTCACTTGTTAACGCAATGAAAGTTAATGCTGTTAGATTATTTGCTGCTGGAGTTTATGGGTCAAACGATCTTGCAAGACACAAAATGGCACTTAACATCGGGTCTACAGCTGGGTACAGTCATAATTACTTAAAAACACCTCCTACTTACTTTGAATTTGTTAAGGACAACAAGAAACAAGCAATCGAAGAAGGAACGAACCTTGACTTTGTGAAAATTTGAAAAGTTGAGGATGGACTTCTTAGTTTTGACAAATACCAAAATCGTATTTTAACTTCTACTTTAGCAAATGATGATGCATCATACTATTATAAAAAAGGTGATCAAACTTCACTTGACAATGCTAAAAAGCATTCATTTGTAGCAAAGGACAAGCAGACCGATGAAAAGTTAGTTGCTGTTTCAAAAAAAATTTCTTCAACTACTGACAAAAGTGAAGATTATAAAAATTACAATAATCTTTTCATTTTTGTTGAAATTAAGACTGACGAAGATGATCCAGTAGGTAAAGCTAAGCATACGATTTTGGATGAAATCGCTAATACTCCAAATTCACCATTAAATAGATTGGGCGAATTTAAAAAAGGAGCTCCTAAAGAAGAAAAAACTTTTGTTGGTTATGTAACAACTGGTAGTTTGAATGGCACCTTTGGTAATATCACAGGAAAAATGTTCACAAGAACAAACGCTGATGTTCTTAATCAAAATGAATTAAACGTTTTTGCTGCTCCAACACGACTAACTAAAGATGACAAAACAAATGTTGTTTATGTTCAAGGTCCATCGTTGATTGGTGTTAGATTAAACAAAACATTAGACAACGGGACAAGACAATTTGTGAAGTTTTTCTTAGATCAAACTAAAAAGTACGATTTCGAAGTTCCTGACCGCAATAAAACAAAAATAATTAATGCTTTTCCAATTGACTTCTTTTCGCAACAGGCTTCATATGTGTTTCCATCCAAATCATTAACACAAAATGATAACAGCAATATTTACCTTAAAACAACAATTGCAGAATTTATTAAAGTTAATCAAACAAAAAATGCGGACGAAAAATATATTGCTTATTCAGAACCTGCTTCAACAGAATCATCGAAATTTAGAAAATCATTGAAAGCTGTTTGATCAGGAATTAACAACGAAATTATAAATGGCGAATATGATGACAAAAAAACATACGACACAGCAATCATTGATGCAGTGAAACTTCAATTCAATAATAAAAAAGCTTAATTTAACTAAATAAAAAAATATGATGACACAATAATTTCAATTATTGTGTTTATCTATCTTTTATGGTAAAATGAAGAAAAAAGCAAAATTATTTTGTTCAATTTCGCTGCCTGCCATTGCATTTTCCGTTGTTTCCGTTAGTTGTCAAAACTCTAATATCAAACTTAATTCTGCATTATCAGAACCTCTTACTGCTGAAAATATTGTTGCTGATAAAAAAGTAACTACCCAAGCAGCAACAATCGATAGCATTAAAGCTTATTTAAACAAAAATTTCAAACCAAATTTTCAATATGTTAATGATAAAGTAACAATTAATGATTATTGACGTACCAAAAAAATGATTAAGCCAGTTTATGGCGTTTCAACCTTTGAATTAGTTATTGAAAATAACAAAAAATTTGAGCATTTCTTATTTGATTTAGATTCGATTTATTTTGATAAGGAGATCGATGCTAATAAAACTACATCTGAGCAAAATAATGAACTTAAAACAAATAGAGTTTTTTCATATCGTGTCTACTTTAAAAACTCAAATAAGTGATACATGATTAATAACTTTAGTTACCAATATAAAGTACCTGTAACAATTAATTTAGGTAACCCCGCAGAAAGTTCAACGAAAATTAATCCACAGATTTTGCGCGAAATCAAAGATATTGATTGAGATGCAAGCAAACAATCTTGAGTTGAAGCAGAAATTTTAGCTTGAGCAGACGGTGACACCATTTCTGATTTTAAAATCATTAGTGAACCTGACAAAAGTGTTAAATCTGGTTTATGGGACTTATGAAAAGAGGATAGTTCAAATGAACGCAAACCTGACAGTGGTTCAAGAAAAATTAGATTAATAAATATTGACACACCAGAAAAGGCCGTTGACAAAACTATAGCTCCTCCATTTGAATTTCAATATGCAAAAAAAGCAACTGATTTTGCTGAAAGTAATTTTGGTCCTGGTCAAAAATATAACAGAGGTCGTATTTGATTTACTGGTGACAAAGATAAGTATAACCGATGAACTGCTGAATTTTTCTTTGGTGACAAGTTTCAATATGCCTATAGCGTCGAGATTTTAAATCATGGGTGAACTTTACCTTTTAATGAAGAAACCGCTCCGGTTGCGAATTTGCATAATTTTGAAAGTAATAAATATACGTTGTTACCAGCAGCGAATGCTTTTAATTCGGCAATTGCTAATAGAAGAGGTATGTTTCACGATTTTCCTCATCCAGCAGGAGCAGCTAATGCAATTTACAGGCTAAAACCATCGTCAGATTATGAGCGTTTCTTGCCTACAAATGAAAATAATATTTTTGAATACAATAGTGTCAAACCAGAGTATTCTGATCCTATTGCAGGTATTAAATATAAGGAATAAAAGATGAAAATAATTAACTTTCTCCTTGACAAAATTACAAAAAAAGTAGTCAAATTCAATGACAAAGATGAGCAAGAATATGAACGTCTTGGAAAGATAATTACTGAAGTTGGTCATAAAAAACAACTTCCAGCAATCGAATTGAAAAATGTTTTCATTGACTTTGGTGAAACTTTAGCTGTTGATGACGCAAGTTTTACAATTTCAGAAGGCTCTCTAGTTACTTTACTTGGGCCTTCTGGTTCTGGCAAAACAACTACACTTAATGCTATCTCAGGTTTATTAACTATCACTAGTGGTAATGTTTATTTTAGAGGCAAAGATGTTACTAAGTTGCCACCACAAAAGCGGAAATTGGGTTTTGTTTTCCAAAACTATGCTCTTTATCCGCATATGAGCGTATACGCAAACATCGCTTTTCCTTTAAAAAATGACATTGAATGACAAAATAAAGTGATTTTAAAAAGAAACACAGCATTAAACGAAATTCGATTCACTTACTTAAAAGCGCTTGGTTGTGACGATGCTACTCTAAATGAACTGCATCAATTATGAAGAGTTTATCGTAAGATTGATCGCGAAACTTCGTTTGAATATTCAAACAAAATGGTTGAATTACGTAGAAATTTAGAAAAAGCAACAACCGACTATAAAATGTCAAAAGTTCACTATGTAGCTGAATTAAATGCTTCTTCGAGATTAGCACTAAAAGCTTTAGAAAGTTTAAAAGCATCTCAAAAAGAAAAGAAAGCAGTTATTAAAGATGAACTATCATTGCTAAAAAACACCCACCAGTTAGGCGTTGAAAGCGATTATGCTCAAACCAAATTTGTGAATGAATTAGAGTCTCCAGTCAAAAAAGTGAAACCAGAATCACTTGAACACGCTCAAAGTTTACTTAATCAAACGCAAGATAAGATCGCAGCTTTAGTCGAAGAAGACCGCAGTGGTTTTTGACCTAAAACCCAGATGAACTTGTTAAAACTTGAAACAAGATATATGAAGGATGCGATTTTTTACAAGTTTTACATTAAACAATTCCAAGTTATTGAAAAATACAAACCTTTTATTGCTGAACAAAAAGCTAAGTATTTAGCAGCTAAAAACGAATATAAAACTCTTAAAAATGATGCTGAAGCACAACAACTGCGTCGTAATTTTAAATATTTAAAATATCTTGCTTTAGCTAAATTCAATGCTAAATATACCGAAGTAGCACAGCAGTTTAATCTTGTTGAAATGATGGAACAAGATAAGAAGATCAAAAACGTACCTTTAAGTGATGAACAACGCGCTTACATTCGCGAACAACAAAAATCGGTGCTTACAATTCGAAAAGCAATTCACGAAGAAGTACTTGAAGTGGCTCGTCGCGTGGACATTATGCCAATTTTGAAGAAGAAACCAACTCGTTTATCTGGTGGGCAACAACAACGTGTGGCAATTGCACGTGCGATTGTGAAAAAACCTCAAATTCTCTTAATGGACGAGCCTCTTTCAAACCTTGACGCAAAACTTCGTATTTCAACTCGGCAATGAATTCGTGAAATTCAACAAAAACTTGGTATTACCACAGTGTTTGTTACCCACGACCAAGAAGAAGCAATGTCAATTAGTGATGTTATTGTTTGTATGTCAATGGCAAAAGTACAACAAATTGGTTCGCCAATGGAACTTTACCACAAACCAAAAAACAAATTTGTTGCTCGTTTCTTAGGAATGCCTGAAATGGCAATGTTACCAGGTCAATATAAAGATGGCGTGCTTTCTGTTTTTGATCACAAACTTGATGGTATTAAAATTAAAAATGTTGACCAAGCTAACTATAGCGTCGGAATTCGTGCTGAGGACTTTGAAGTCACAAGCGATAACAGTGGTCTTTTCAGTGGCCGTGTGAAGGCAGTTGAAAACTTTGGTAAGGAATCAAAATTAATTGTGGAACTACCAAACAAAGCGGACGCTAACTTCTTAATTGACAATAGATTCAGCTTTAAAGTAAACGACACAGTACACTTTAACATTCCTAAAGATCGTCTACACATCTTTGATGAATTAACAGAAAAGAGGGTGGAGTATGAAATTATCGAGTAGTTTCTGAGCTAAACTTTCGCAAAAATTTCCACTTTTCTATCGTTTTAGCGCTTACAAGCAAAGCAAAAATCGTGCTAATTCACTTTCTTATTCAATCATTGAAAAAGAAACTCCAACTTATAAACCACTGGCAATTTTAATGCCCACTATCTTCATTATTATTCTCTTTACCCTGATACCTTTATTTTTAAACTTTAAAGATGCTTTCACAGGTACAGCTGTAACAGCTAATGGTACTGAAATCCAAGTGTTCACTTTTGAGAATTTTAAAAATGTGGTTAACCATCCTAGCTTTGCCGTTGGTTTTCGTAACTCACTAATTTATGGTATGTTAGTGTTACCATTATCGCTCTCGGTGAGTTTATTAATTAGCAGTTGCATCGTGCATGTTTATCGTAAGTGAGCAAGGGGTTTTTGACAAACCATCTTCTTCTTACCATATATGACCAACGCGGTTGCTGTTTCACTTACTTTCTTGCAACTATTCGCACCAAATGGTTTTATTAACAAAATTTTTAACCAAGGAACCTATGGTTGGTTAGAAGCTAACGATCAGTTTACCTTCCGTGCACTTGTGCCACTGATTACACAAGGTGTGTGAGGATCATTAGCGTTTAATGTTTTAATCTTAACAACCGCAATGCTTTCGGTTGACAAAAACCAATATCGTTCAGCTTCAATCGATGGCATTTCGAATGTTAAACAATTCTTTTCAATTACTTTGCCATCAATTAAATCAACAACAACTTTCTTAATTACAATTGGAATTATTAACGGTGTGAAAGTGTTCCCACTTGCGATCTTTAACAACGACCCAAGTACAGCCATTACCAATGGTGGTGCTTCGCTTATGCTTTTGGTCTATAACTTCCTTAAAACTAATGAAAAAGCTTATGCTGCCGCGAGCGCGCTTGCTTTATTTGGGATTGGTGTGCTTTATTCAACTATTGTGCGTGGTGGATTTAGAACAATTGTCCAAGTAACATTTAACAAAGGAGAATCAGATGTTTGAAAAAAAATTAAAGCTTCAACAATGGTTTCTAAAAAAACGTCTCTCGCGCAATAAAGAAATTACAGCTAACCAAGTTCACGAAACCCGTTTTAGCGCGATGGCTGGTGGCTTGTTTCTCAAAATGTTAGCTCTTAGCTTCTTTGCGCTTATTGTTCTCTTTCCATTCTTCTTTATGATTATGATTGCTCTGATGTCAAAAGAGCAAGCTGATGCGCTCAAGACTGATTTCTCATTAATTCCAACAGACGGTTTGCACTTTGAAAACTTCGGTAAAGCTGCTAAGGGATCGCTAGTTACTTCTTATGGTGCTGCCCTTGGACTTACTTTTACCAATGTGTTATTTTCAATTGTGTTTAAAACTTTAATTACAATGTTAGCCGGTTATGCTTTTGCCCTTAAAAGGTGAAAGGGCAAGAACATTTTGTGATCATTCTTTATTGCCTTACTAGTGTTACCGGAAATTGCGCTGCTTTCAGGACAATACGCCGTAATTATTTATTTTGACAATACTTATCAAATTCGTTCGAGTTATGGCGGAATGGTAACAACTCTTGCGCTGCCTTTTATTGCGAGTGTATTTAGTGCCTTGATGTTTAGAAATGCTTTTGAAGCAATTCCAAACCGGATTAAAGAAGTGGCAGCAGTTGACGGAGCTACTGGCGCAAAATACTTTTTCAAAGTGGCTGTGCCAATGGTAACGCCAACAATGTTGACTGTGATTATTCTTACTGCACTTGCGTCATGAAACTCATACTTGTGACCATCACTTGTTGTCCCTGCTTCTTCAAATTACAGAGTGCTTTCACTTTGAATCTTCGAAGTGGGAATCGACCGTGAATCCTTAGATAGTGATGCGCGTGTGTTACAAAATATCAAAATGGCTGGTGTGATCTTGGCGATTTTACCAATGTTTGGTGCGTATTTACTCTTTAGAAAAAGAATTATGCGTTCAATTTCAAAACAAGGTAGCACGATTAAAGGATAACGTATGAATAAAGTTAATATCAAAGCCAAAACTGTGATTTGAATTGGAGCAGCTGTGATTGCTTTGCTTGTGATCATTTTGTCTTCAATTATTATTCACAACACATCGTTTATTCTCAATGAACTTAATTCCGTGGCAACAATTGACTTTGAATTCATTCGCCAAGCGCATACAGAACGTTCTTTCTCGATTGGTTTACTTGTGTTTTCAATTTTAATTTTCTCAATTGGTTCTTACATTGGTTATGCTGGAATTAAAAGCTGAAACTATAATGCTATTCTTTAGGAGTGACAATGCGAAAAAAACTTAAATTTTGCTTCATAACTACTGGTGCTGCACTTTCAGCTTTGACACCCCTTATTGCTTCGTCATGTTTTCTTAGTTTGCCAAAACAGCTTACTGACATTTATGACTATGCCAAAAACACTCGTTTTTATAACTTAAAACCATACGAAGAAGTTAATCCTAATGCTACGAAGTTGCAAAAATTCCTTTCACAACGGATTAACACTACTGAATCAAAATACATTGACTTGTCAGAACACTTTGGTTCGCTTACTTGAACTACTAACATCGCTTCCGATGATCTGCAAGATATGAAATCGATTGATGAAATTAAAGATGTGATCAAATATTACTTTGGTAGTTCGTACTTAAGTTATGACTTAGCGCTCAAGCTTGAAGACATTTTTAGAAAACAAATCACTGGTAAGTATGCTTTCTTTACCTATGGTTCACTCCAGCTCCCAAATGATAGTCTCTATCGTTACTTTTTAGAAGGAGCAAGCAAGGTCTACCATCAACATGAAACTAGTGGCCAGAAAAAGGAAGTTTCAGTAGCCACACATTTTGTTGATGTGTTTAATTATCTTGCTAAATATGGATTAAATCTCAATAATAAACAAACAGAAACTGGGATTCAGTCAGCTATGCCAGCGATCTTTGTGCCACTACGTTTCAATGATTTATTTGCTAACCATGGTGCCGCTGCCAACATTTTTGCCAAAGATTTGGAAGTTGATTCACCAAAATGGTTTGAATTCTTACGCGACCCATTCCATTTTCTTTTTCTCGATGACAATTTAACGCCAAATCCAGAGAACATTGAGTACAACAACTGAGAAAACTATGCACACAAAACTAAGCTCAACTATGATGAAATGGAAACCAAACGGAAGATTCGTTTGAACATTGATAAATATCTCAAAAGAGATGGTGATTTTTGCGGAGCACCAGTCGATGTTATTGCTCGTTACTTCGCGCAGATTTTCTTCTACAATAATCCAGTTGACACACAAGTAGGTTTTGCTTATAGTAAATCAAAACAAGACTTTATTTACTACTTAGAAGTATTTGATAAACTCGATAACAAGTACTACTATTTTGATGTAGCGGGTTTCTACAATCTTTATCAAGCTAAAGCGAAAGGTAATGCCAACTTTGCTGGTTTAGCTCTAACCGATGCTGATGTCAAAAACTTAATTTACACCAAAGACATTTTTGCAACTGATTGAACCTATAAACCGACTCTTAGTCTTAATGGCCAACAAAAAACTGACGCTGATGCTGATTATGAAACATTCGCGAACAATAAAAGCGTTGCAGTTGTATTGAAAGAAGATCCAACTCTGCTTAACAGATACGAGGATTCAGTTCCACTTTTATTAAAAGATCTTAGAAACATTGAATTTTACTCAAATTACAAGAAATAATATCTAATTACAAATTTCACAAATAGGAGTTTAAAACTCCTATTTTTTTATTTTTTTTATTTTTGCACAGTTTTGTACCGTCTGAAGAAGCAGACTTTGAAATTTTACAGAAAGGAGCAGTTATCAAACAAAGGGTTAAGTTCAAAGTTAGACCCAAACCTTTACTTAGCACTCTAATTACCGGGTGCTTAACTAACAAGCTCTTATTCACAAATTTAGCATACAAAACACAACACTTGAAGTAACGGTTTTTCGTAATGCTTGTTAGTTAAGCACTCACATTTGATAACTTGCTCAAAAGGAAATGCTATGACAAAATTCAAGACCAACAAAACTTTCAAAAAATCACACTGACTCATTGTTATGCTTGCTTTGTTCTTTCTTACCGCAATTGGTTTTGTTGCCTCCTTAATGTTTGTGCTTTTTGGTTCGAATCCACACATTGGCATTGTGTATGCTGTTTATACCGTGTTAGGAGCAAGCGGAGCATTTATGTTTAGTTTGTTTATTCTTTGTTTTGTCAATTTACTCCAAATTGTGAAACAAAAACGTGATGAAGTTTAACGAGAAGGCGAAAAAGTTAAAAAATGCCAGCAAAAACTAAAAAAACTAACGCTTTTGCCGAACTTAAGCATTTAAGTGTCGAGCAAATGAGCCAAATCAATTCCCACTTAAACACCACACCATCAATTCAAGACTTTTTGTTTGCAAATGAAATTTTGACTTACTTACCAAGTAACGAAGTTTCCTTAACGTTTTGGAAAACCAAAAGCAAAGATAGCACCATCAAGCAAAATTTTGTGCAGGAGCACACAATTATTCAGGAATATTTTGTCGCTTTACCGCCCTTAGAACAAAACGCAATTTTGTCTTACTTACACGCACAACAAATTAAGCCAAAACTAACAAACGACCCAGAATTTGCCAACCTTAGCGCAGACTTTGTAACTATTTGTGACAACAACGAAGCGTTACCAAACTTTACGGAATATTTAACAAGTTCCAATTTGCGCCACTTTGACACTTTGTTTGCGCAAATCACACAAAACGGTGTTAAGTTAGACCACACCAACAAACACTTTTGACTTTTAAAGCAAATGTTTTGAGTGCAAGACCACTTTAGCACTAACTATCTTTATTTGCAAATTTTGCCGCAAACAACTAATTCCCTTGGCTTTACTCTTTGTGCGGAATGAAGTGTAATTCGTACTTTTTGTGATAGTTTAGACAGTGCCCAACTTAAAGTTTGTTTCGAACATTTAAAAACACTAAACCCGAAAGCCCACGCGGCACTAAGCAAGCTTTATGCCGCCCAACTAAACATTGTGCAAGCACCACCGAAAGCTAAAAAAGCAAAACCAGCAACCAAACCAAACGAACATTTAGTTGATTTGGTTGAAGCAATTGTGAACAAGCTAAACGAAGCAAACAAAGACGCCACACCAATTCCAAGTCTAAGCGAATTTTTCCAAAGCAACAATATTCACACACAAAACAAAGTTTTGTACGCCCAATTCGATACCAACAACCGCATTCAAACTTTACTTTCACCCCAACAAATTATGAATAACTATTTGACGACTTTATCAACCGAGGTGCAAAGCCAAGTGAAGAATTTGCTAAGTGAGCGTTTATTTGCCAACTTTGCGCAACCCCGCGATGAACAAAGCGAACAAGCGAAAACTTAAACATTTTGTGTTGCCAACTTTGTGCTTTGCACCGCTTATTGCCACAAGCTGTTTTAGTGTTAGAGAAGGAGCCGGGGCGGCATTAGCACCCCGACCCGGCAGTGACACAATCAGCACATCCGCCAACACGCAAAACCAACCGATCGTGCGCAAAGTGACAGTACAAAACCAAAACTTTTGAATTGCACAGCAAGACAATTATGTACTTTCGCCAGTGTGAATTGAGGCAGCGCAGCATTCAAGCAAAGAATTAGCACAATTAATTCCCAGTGTTACAACAATTACGCTAACAGATAACCAACTTAGCACCCAAGCGCTAACGCCTTTGTTTACATTAATTGAAACAATCTGAAACCAACACGGAGTAAATGCACAATACCGCACCAACTTTAAGTCCATAGTAACAAATTTAGAGCACGTTTTTAACCAACGCTTTACCAGCGAACAAAAAAACGAAATTAAAGCCACTGTGAACTTTTTTCACCAAGGAGACAACAATGAACCAAACCAAAATTGCGAACATGCTGCAGAAAATGCAGCGCAAAATGAACCGCAAACTTATTGTGACACTCAAGCAGAAGACAACCCCAATGAACCCACAGAGGCGCAATTCCAAGACTATTACCAAAGTATAAGTTTTTATCTTAATTTAAGTGGCCAGAACACTTTACCCGACCAAGTCGACAACCCCAGCGATGTTAAAAATCCCTTTGCCAATGAACCTTTAATTAAATTCTTTGCCGATATGGACTTTTTTGACATTGTTTCCCAAGGTTTTACCGGTATTGCCACCATTGAAGCTTTAAGCAAAATTAAACAAGACTTTGACAAAGCGAACCCGGCAGCTTTTGCCCCTTACGCGGTGCTTAAGGCCAACCATAGCAACGCGTATACGTTAGATGACTTTGACCCCAACGGCACTTACCGCGTAAATGAGCAAAATATTGTGACGCAGTTTGCCAAGGAACAAGTGCTCAATGCACCTTTTGCAAATTCCTGAAGCGAATCTGACCTTTTTCTAGCCACACAGACACCGCAAAATGCGTTAGTTAACTTTAACGACGAAGATGGCACCAAAAAGCAAGAGTGAAGTATCTTTTATGCCCAGTTTTTACAATGTGCCATCGCCCAAAAGTGAATTGCTTTAATGCAACACATTTTACACCAAGGAACTAATTATGACTTAGAGGATTTACGTGCTGATGTACACATCAAAGCCAAAATCGAAGCTTACTTAGACGCATTGTTAACTTTTGCGCAGTTAAATTGAACTATTGGTCTAATGCTTAGTAATGAAACTAAACCTAACTTATTGCTTTTCCCCACGAGCCCACAATTGGCATTTGCAGGCACTCATGCGTGAGTTTTAGACCAAATTCAAGGTGTCGCCTTACCTTTGCTTTACGTGCTTTTAAACACGCAGGAAGAGCAAAACGAACTTAAGACTAAGTACCACCAAACTTTTTTTCAAGACGGCCAAGAACTTAGTCTAAAGCGCAAATACAACATTTTCAACCAAGCGTTAGCGCAAAGTGATGGTTTAGAGATAACAATTGCTAATTTTGACGACCTTACAACGCAAGCAGAGAGTAAAGTGCAAACGCTTTTAAATTCTTTAGCATTCCATTAATTTTGGCACGCTTTCATTTTCACGCTCCAACTAAGGAAACAAACAAATTCACAAATTTTGTCAAAATGGGAATTTTTTGGGAAAAACATTGGCAAATTAACACCAAACTCACTTTAGAAAGGATGAAATGAATTTCATAACACAATTAGCAGAAACATCGCCAACCGAAACTCAAAAAATCGGAATTGAAACAATTAACAAACAAGCTTATAGCATAGGCTCACAAATCTGAAAATTTGGTGCTGCGTTCTTAGGAATTGGCTTAGTAATTGCAATTGGTTTTATTATCTATTTTGCCTTAAAACTAATTATGTCCAACGACCAGGAGCATACGGAAAAATATATGCTCAAAATCAAAATTTCTGTGCTTGCGCTTGGCATTGTTGTGGGCGTGCTCTTAATTGTTTCCTTTATTGTACCGACCGTAATTGAGTTATTTTCAAAATCAAACCCCTTAAGTGCTTTGAACAAAAGCGATAAAGTGAGTTAAATTGTTTAATTGAATATACTATGCCATTTTCCAAATGTTTTGAACATTTAATTTCTTTGCGTTCAACATTTTAAAAGGAATTTTGTGACTTTTTCACCAGGTGGCCGTGGAATTTCCCTTTCGCGTTATTCTAGGAATTTCCTCCACCCAGCCCTTAAGCGATATTAGTCTCCCGCGACTTTTTATTGTCTTTTCGCTTATTGTTGTTGTTTCTTTCATTGGCTTTGTGTTAGTAGGTTATTTTCGTTCTATCAACCACGACACTGAATCGGGCAAAAAGCCAGCCATTATTAGTACTCTAAAATATGCTTTCTTATCAACTATTTGACTTATAACTATTCCCATTGCGTTCTATTTAATTTCATCTTTCGCGATACAACTAATTAACGCCTTTTTGTTTAGTAACGGCCAGCCGGCGCTAACAGACACTTTACTTAAAGCAATGTATATGAAAGAATGGGAAGCTAATGGGCTTACACTCGAACGGTGAATTACGGAAGTAAACCAAAATAACTTTTGAATTACAAAAAACGTTTTTAACGCGATGAATTCCGGTGATGGTGTCAAAACAAACATTAGCGGTTACATCTTAATTATTGGTGCCGCTTACGCGGTGATAATGAGCTTTATTCGTCTGGTGGAATTTATTTTTCACCTGGTGATTTTATTCTTTGTCGCGCCGTTTTCGGCAGCTGGTTCGTTATTAGATGATGGTTTAAGTATCAAAAAGTGAAACCGTAAGTTTTGGTCGAAAAACATTGTCGTTTATTCGATGTTACTAAGCTTAATTATTTTTGGCTTTGTTGTCGAAATGGCAGTTGATTTTTTAAACACTTTAAATTTATATTGAGTAGTCAAAATTGTCTTTTTAGCTTTAATCACCATCGGCAGTTGCTTTGCGTGTTTATCGTTTACCTCCATTGTAGCTAACTTAATCGGCGAAGAAATTTCCGTGCGTAAGAACGTGGCGAATTTGAAAGCCAAAGCTGCGTCATTTAAAGTCCTTAAAAGTCCGAAAGCAACTAAAACCACTAAAGCTAAACCTGGCACCAAACCGGCCTTACAACGCAATCAAAAAACCCTAATGAAACGCAATCAAGCATTCAAACCGCAACAACTAATGCAACGCGGACAGGTAAATAAAACCCAATCAATGCGTGAGCGTTTAAAGCAAGCGTTAGTTAAGGCTAACGCCACCCAACAAGCCACTAAACCTAACATTTAAACACAAAGGAACTATGTCGACAATTTTAAACTTACACACTATTCCACCTTAAAAGCACGAATTTTGTGTTCATTATCACACAAATTTTTTGTTTAGACCTATTTTTTAGATGTATTCACCAAACAAGGAACCACAAATGAACCCATTAACAACCACTTTTCTAATTGCTTTTGATGCTGAATTAAAGACCGCACAACAACCCTCCTTTCTTAATTTTTTAAATACGCACGCTATTTGCACTGTGCCACAGGCAAAACAACTTTTGCAAGACGTTTTTAACCCCAAAGGTAAAAACGACGCTATTTTAAAGGTTAGTGCACATTTTCTTAATGCTAATTACGATGCCAACCAAACTTTCACCATTGACTTAACCACCGGCACCACGCAACTATTGAAACCCGCAAGCAAGCAAATTGTGCAAAATGGGAATTTTTTGGGAAAAAATGCAACTAACCAAGCGCAAAAACAGTGCACAGCCAAGCAAATTTTTACACCCACCACTTTTCGTAAATACCTATGCGATAGCTTTTTTCTTTGCAAGGTAAGCGACCAAAACATTTTACTTTACGACCAATTAACAAAGTTAAATCGTGATGCGTTTGTGAGTTTGCAACCAAGCGATAAAACCGGCAAAAATTTTGTGTTAGACACAACAATTGATGCAGCCGTGTGAGCAAGTTTGTGCCAAAGTTTTTTGACTTATGAACTCAAACATTGACTCTACCGCGATATTTTTCGCTTTTTAAGTGAGCAGTTAGAATGCAAACTTAATACTAACAAATGACTTTTTCTAACCACAATGGCTTATAGTTTGTTAATTAATGCTAACTTACACCATAAACTCGACACCTTCCTTGGTTTCATCAAACGCCACAAGCACCAATTACTCTCTAAGTATCGTTTAGTGCACGGCGACAAAATCGTCCAAATGTTACCTTTTATTCAAAAGTATTACATTCCTTACTTACGCCGTAATACCAACAACCTTTATATTCACAGCTTAATTAACGGTTTAGAACAAAGCATCAACCCCCACACCAACCGCCAGTATCGTCAATGTTTCGACTTAACTAAACCTTTTGGTAACGCTTTTGTTGCAGCTAACAAATGCCTTATTTTGCATTATCAAGATAAAAAATAGTTAAAAAAGGAATTTATGGAATTTTCACACTTAAATTTAACTAAAGCAAGAGCAGCGTTAGAACCTTTACGCCAACTCAACAACAAAGAATACAACCGACTTAGACACAAAATCTTAACCATAGAAGACAACACTCAAGTCTTAGCAGAGCGCATGGGGTGATACCAAAACGGAAAACCTTTATTTTTGCAAAAGAAAGAATTATTGCTTATTGAAGAAATTAACAAAGTCTTAGCGCGCCAGAAGCGAGAAGCAGCTAAAAACAACAACAAGGAAGCAGCAAACGTTTCGACTTAACTAAACCTTTTGGCAACACTTTTGCCGAAACTAACAAACGCTTTATTTTGCATTATCAAGACAAAAATAGTCAGAAAGGGAACTTATGAATTTTTCAAACATTAATTTTTCAGATATTAAATTTTCAGACATTAAAATTTCAGACTTTAGTTACGCTAAAGCAAGAGCAGCGTTAGAACCTTTACGCCAACTCAACAACGAAGAATATAACTGATTTAGACACAAAATCATAACCATTGAATACGCAAATTGACGACGTTTTGCAGACGCCACGGATGCAGTCGCAAAGAGAAACCTTTTAATTTATCATTTAAGAAATTCAGAAGAGAATGAATTACTTCTTATTGAAGAAATTAACGAAGTCATAGCACGAGAGCAACGAAAATTAGCGCGTGCGCAGCGAAAATTAGCGCGAGAGCAACGAGAAGCAGCTAAAAATAACAACAAGGAAGCAGCAAATGTTTAGACCACCAAACCAAACAACTTACTTATTCAAAATTTTGCCACTTAAAAGTGACTTTTGAGAAAGTACCACCTATGAAAAAACTAACTATCGCCACAATGTACTTATTATTGCGCAAGATAAAAATAAACACTATTTTTACTTTGTACCTTTAGTAATGCCCCGTACGCCACAAGCGAGCTTTTACGCCCTTACCGTCCAGCACGGACGCCTTAAATATCACCTTTTGCACGACTTAGTTTATCGTATTGACCAACAGACTTTCAAAAATTGAATTGCTTTAAATGACGATGAAATCAATAAGCGTAAGCAAATTGCACCCAAAGCAAAAGTTCAAATTTGAGATATGTTTGCGCCCCGCTTTCAGACTTTAACAAATCGCCTTGAATATTTAAATACAACTTATAGCAGCCATATCGACCCCGCCATCGAACGCTTTGACATCTATAATATAGGCACAAACACAAAATTACCAAGCCGACAACCCAAAGTATGTAAGAACTTATTCGAAATTTTTGAATTTTAATTATGCAATTACAACCAAAAAAATTAAGTAATAACGCCTTACGCATCTGACGGAACTTTACTTTAGTCGACTTTGGAATGTTTGTGCTTTTTATGTTAATTGGTTTTATCGTTGCCTTTTTTGCTTTGCCAAAGGAACTTAACAAAAATTACAAAGGCTTAGTTTTGCTTGGCGTATGAATTTTGTTATCTTTTACTTTAATTTGAGTTAATAATTACAATGCTCGTTTGTATAAGGTGTTGTGAATTGCTCTAAAATATATGCTTAACCGCAAAAAATATTTAAAAACGAACGGCACAGCAAAGCATTTAGTAGTTTATAGTGACTTTCGCCACGGTAAGTATGTGGAATATTACAAAGGCGCTTTTGGCACCAAACGCCGTTTCTTTGGCGTGTTAGCACTCCAAGCCAAAAGTCCCTGGGAACTGGATGAAAGCGAACAAAACACCTTTTTAAACCGCATCACCGACTTTTTTGACGCCCAGAGTGAAAGTTTTAATTTAATTCGCCACCGGACTTTGTTAGACTATGCAACTAACAAAACGAAACTTTTAAAACACCAAAACCGGAAAATTAAAAACATTGCCAGGGAATGAGACGACCAGAATGGTATCTTTTGGTTTCAAGGCGAAAGCGTTATTGATAATTACAATGATTATTATGCTTACCGCTTAGATGACTATAACAAATTAGATATGGGACTTTATGTTGACAGCTATTTTATAGTTGTGCACGCCAATTCTATTAGCGAGTTAGAATTGCAATTAGAACAAACCAAAAATTACTTTTTAAATTTGAATATGGAAGCCGAAGTGTTGCAAGACCAAAACTTAGTGGCCTTTTTAGCGCAGCATAATTTAAAACCGCGCAGTGACAAAGAAATTTTAGAATTTTTAGACTATCAAAACAAAATTGAATTAGCAAAAGCCACAAAAGGCGAAAAAGTCTATGAGCGTGAACGTTTAGTTTCACGCCGAAAAGAAGCTAAGTTAGCCCGCATTAAGGCGAAATTAAACACAAAACAAACTTTAACGCCAAATAAGGCGTTAAAAGAACATAAACAAATGCAGGCCGACAAAGCCAAAGAGTATGAATCACTCCAAAGTTTTTTAGCTTTTGACAAAGTAATTTTCAAAAAGTGATATTTTTATGCCGATAACAAATATTACGCTTTGCAAATGGTGAATGAACTCCCAGTGCAATTAGCGCAAGCCTGGTGAGACCCGTTATTAGATAACGAAGCAATTATTAATATCAATAATGACTTTGTTGCCGAAGAAGGCAAAGCACGGTTATTAGACCGCAGCATGCGCAATTTGGAAATTAATGCCGACACCCACAAATCACGCTATGAACAAAAGAAAATGAATTTAGAAATGGAAGCAGTTGAACACATTGAAACGCAAATGCAGTTGCAAGGCAATGCTTTATTAAATATGAAGTTCTTATTGCTTTCCCAAGCCGACAATTTAAAAGAATTAAAGGCCAAAATGAACGAAATTAAAAAGAATGCAAGACGCGCGAAGATCCAACTAACACCGTTATACTATCGCCAATTCGAAGCTTTTGCGCAGTACCAAATTTTTAATAATCGTTTCTTAAAAGACTCTATTCAAATCACAACCCAGAATTTTACTAATGGTTGAGCTTTAGAAAACGAAGTTAATAACGACCATAATACTAATTTAATTGGTTTTTCTAAAACCTCCGGTGAACCTTTAATTATCAATAATTTCTTTAAAGGCAACGCCCGCAGAACTAACTATAATGGCTATGTTTTAGGTTCAAGCGGCAAAGGCAAAAGCACCTTTGTCGGCAAATGAATTTTGAACACTCTTAGTGAAAACAACCGCGTTTATGTTTTAGACTTACAAAATGAGTACCAAAATTTAGCGTTAGAATTTGGTGGTTCTTTAATTGACTTAGGCACCGGCAAAAACACCACTATCAACCCTTTACAAGTGAAAATTCAATTTTATGATAATGATAGTGAGAAAATTGACTTAAATACTATTATTAATAAACATATCATTTGGTTAGAAGGTTTCTTTCAGTTAGCTAATAATGAATTTGACACCGAACAAATTATGATTATTTCGCAATGTGTGAAGGAATTGTATGAAGAACAAGGCGTTTACGCCTTAAAAATAGATGAATTCGCCAACTTTAAGTTTCCAATTTTAAGTGACTTAATTGCTAAACTAAAAACTTTAACTTTTCCCGAAGGCATCGACCAGCGCCGCAAAGAATTGAAAAAGTTAGCTATCATTGATACTTTCGAATATCTTTTTACTAAGAATGGTAAATTTGCCAAAATGTATAATGGCCAAACTAACATTGACTTAAACAATGACTTTATTGTTTTTAACACCCAATATTTAGTCGGCAGCGGCAATATCGATGCCGCCCTGGGACTTTATACTTTGCTTTCTTTTATTCAAAATAAAATTTATAGTAATTGAATTATTGATAAGAACAAAAACACCTTATTAGTAATTGATGAATTACACCAATACATTAATACACAGAACCAAACAACGCTTGACTTTGTGTACTTAATGACGAAAACGGTACGGAAATTTCAAGCCGGAATGCTCCTTTGCACCCAGAATCCTTCCGACTTTTTAGCTACCGAAACAAAAAGCAAAAAAGCCGAGGCCATTTTACAAAATTGTCAGTATTCATTCATTTTTGGTTTGCGCCAAAACGACCTTAATGCTGTTAATGAACTATTTAAAGACACTGGCGGTTTAAACCAAAGCACCAGGGCGTTTCTTAGTGATAGTGATATTGGTAATGCACTAATTTCACTCCACGCCTATAGTAAAATTCAAGCCGAAATTTACTATAATGACTTCGAAATGAAATTGCTTTTCAAACAGGGCAATTTCAATACTAATTCATAACAATTACTAAAAGCAGTTTCAATTTTGAAATTTGCTTTTTTCATACAAAAAAAAAAAAAAAAAAAAAAAAAAAAAAAAAAAGCCGCATTTTCTTAAATATAATTAAGTTATTGATAGTTTAATGCGTAAAATGTGCAAAAAACTAAAAATTTTTACACATTAATAAAAAATATTAAAAAAAAGAACAACACAAAACAAAAAGGAGAAAGAATGAAAAAGAAACTAAAATGAACCTTATTTAGTGCTCCCTTAACGCTAATAAGTGCTTTGCCTTTACTTGCAGTTTCTTGCGGTAAAAGCAATGAAAACACAAATACATTAAATAACAATGAAACAAACGCAACTGAAAACGAAACAGAAAACAATCATACCGGTACTTTAGATACAAACAATGTTGAAATAAATAATGATAAAAACGTAATATCTAGCGCGGATGCGCAATACGAAAAGCAAAACACAACAAAAGTTGAAGTACAAACAAAAGAAAATAATGTACAAAATATAACGATAAACAAAACTTTTGAATTGTATAAACCGTATACATTTTATTGAATGATTCCTTATTGAAGCTTTTTTTCTGATGATTCTTCTTTTGATGAAACGTTTAGGAATAGCAGGTTTGACTATATAGAATTTGGAAGTAAATTAATACAAGAGACATATGGAGATAACGAGCTTGATCCAAAATTTACATCCAAGGAATTACTCGATATAGTTTATGAAAATGAAAAAAATAAATTAAAAAGAAAAGATTTAGATATACCAGCATTTGAAGTTTGAAAAAAAGATAACATAAAAAATGAACTTGTTAACAATTGAAAATCTAACTTTTTGAAAATTTTTAACCCTAAATGGTTTTTCTTTGAAATCAAAGACTTACACTCAGAAGACAATAAAGTGACAGAAGAAGATTATGACTCGCTAAAAAAAGAAACTAACTCATTTAAACAAATTACAGAAAAATTTTCAACAGAATTATTTAATATTTTGTCTCCCGAAGACTTAAAGTTATACATAAAAGAAAATAACATAATTTGAAAGGGAAATAGATACAACTTTTTATCAGAAATTATTGAAAGATATTTATTTTTATGAAAGGAAATAAACGAAACAACAAAATTATATTCATATTACAATTTTCCATACAAAATTTATAATTCAACTACTACTACGTACGAAATGATGAATTGATTTGAACTCAAAAAAATCGAAACATTACGCGACAAAAAAACCATAAAGTTTGAATTTATTCTCAATAAAGAGTACGAAAAAGAAAAAGAAATCTCTCATTCAATCTTAAACATGTTGCCTGTAACTAAATTTTATTGATATTTAGATACAAAAACCAAAGCCTGAATGTTTTCAGAAAATGATTTCAATGAATTAGGAAATACAGAAGAATATTTAGAAAAAAATGACGAGTATTGGTGAAAAGTTTATGCTGACTATTTAGATGTAGGATATAGTGGTAGTTTTAAACCAGAAGAAATAAAAAAATACACAAAAAAAGAGTTAATTTCAAAATTTTATATAGAGAATAAAGCAAAAAAAATAAAGGTTTTAAAAGTTGAAAAAAAATATGCTTTTTTAGAGAAATTTTTAAGCGAAAAATTCAATGTAATGTTGAATGAATGGGAATCGAGACCAATTATTCATAATGTTAATTACAACGAAGAAACAAATACTTTTGAAATTTTTTACAATATAAAAAATGTCGAACTAAATTTAGTTCTAAATATAAAAGACGCTTTATAATTATATTAACCGTTACATAAATTCAAGTGGCAAACTTTTTAAGTTTGTTTTTTGTGTTTTAGAAAGAAGATATGAAAAAACACAAAATTTTGAAATTTATAATAAAAACAAGTCCTTTCTTCACAATTCCATTTCTTATTTCAGCAAATAAACTAACTTGAACTATTTTTACAGAAAGTTCAGTTTTTTTAGGAAATGAAAAAATGAATGAATTAAGAAAAAAATTAGATGATAATATTTTTATATTTGATAGTTTTACTGGTGGCGATTACTTTACAGAATTAGATAATTTTCCAGAATACTTTCAACAGCACGAGCGAACTAACTCATTACTATTTAATGATAAGTTCAATTCACTAAAAAGCGAGTTTGACACTTATGATGTAAAACTTAAATATTCATTTACCACTGGTTATAAATTTAACATTTATGCAGAAAAAACATATAGCGAAAAAGAATTGAGACCTGAATTTGCTCCGTATTTTACCAAAGACGGCTTTAAAATTAAGGAACCACCATACAACATATTTAGAGAATACGGCCATCAACTTTGGCAAATAAAAACATGAACCAGAGAAGAAATTTTGGCGAGCCATGTTCCAGCAGCGTTTAATAAAAACGATAAATGAGAAGACTATTTAAAAGTTAAAAACTACTTAAATTCCGCTATTGTTATTGAAAGTGATACAAGTGGAAACTTAAATACAATGAGCAATGAAACAGACAAGAATTATTTGAAGTTTTTAAAACTAAAAAATAATATACAAAAATTAGAAGATCAAATTGCAGAAATAAATAATAAATCTAAGTATTTTCAATTAAAGTTTGAAATAGTTGATGGTTCACGAATCAATTTGTATTCAAAAACAAAAAAGGGAGAAATTGTTGAAAGAAAAGAATCAAAAAGTATTACATTTGTAAAAAGTCAAAAAAGTAGTAGACATGCAAGCACAAAAAACTTAGAAATAAATTATGGGCAATATGCAAATTTTTCCGACAAAGGCAATATTAATACAGTTAAAGAAACGCCCAAATATAACATAGCTCCGCACGAAGAGCAAACAATAACTGACAAAGACAAACATACATACAAGTTATATGATAACGGCGAAATTCAAGTATATTCGCCATTATCGGTAAAATTTACTGCACCAAATAATAATTATGTATTGTATGTGAACGATATTAAAGTAGATGTATACGATAAAGTGTTTTTCGCTGACTTAGAGGAAAAAGATATTTCTAAATTTGGTCAAAATAACAAATTTGTTTTAGAAGTTAAAAAGTATGTCGACGGAAGCAGAAATTTTCCTCAAGACTTAGAAAGCATCACGCGACAAACTATCATTTATACACCTAAACCTTTCAAAGTTGATATGAAGTGATTTGGTTGAAATCCAGATAAAAAACCGGAACAAAAAAATCTTATATCGCGCTATATAATAGACGCAAATGGCGAAGTAAAACGTGATGGAAACGGCGCGGCTTTGCAAAACCCCAATTATGATGAAACAATTGATCCTTTAACTGGAACCAAAAAACAATTAATTTGGTTTAAAACACATCCTTACATTGATAAAGGACAAACTAATTCGCTTAACGAATTAGTTAAAAATTTGAATTATGTTTCGTATGAAACAAGCCCAAATAAAAATATCCAAGAAAAACTCTATATGCAAAAAACCGGTTTACCATATGGCACAAAATTCATTTTTGATAACAAAGATAAAAATACAACTGAATCAGAATGAGCAGGAGTTATTGCCGAAGCGACCATAATTGGAAAAGGAGGTTCATTTGTTTATAGTGGCAATACAAAAGAACTTAACATTTACAAATTGAAAGAATGAACACCATCAGACGCAACAAGTACATATTTGAGTTATCAAAGAAATTGAATAAATGGCAACTCACGCATAGTTAAAAGAACAAATGGAACGAATGAATACATTATTTCATCCGACGACGAGTTTTTTTCAGATAATGGTATCTATTTATTTGTAAGTAAAGGCGAAGACACTATCAGTTCCTTTAAATTCGTTTTAATTCAAAAAAGAGATGATGAAAAGAACCAAAATCTTACTGGTTCATCATTCACCGATAACATTAAATCAAAACAAGTGCAGCCATTATTTGAATCAGAAATTGGCAAAAAGTTCTTTGCATATTTAAAAAATGTACTAAAAGTTGAATATCAATTAAAAACCCTAAGTTATGAGCAATGTTTAGTTTATTTTCAGAAATTTTTACAATATACAGAAGAACAAACTAAAAATAACGAAAACGACGAAAATACAAACGAAAACGACCGCGTTTGAATTCGGCCGCTATTTAATCACAATTTAGATAATTTATATTCAAGAAATGAATTTAAAGCTAAATATGAAGGCAATTTAAATACTTTAGCAAAAGATATCTTTGCCGACTTTGCGCATAAAGATAAAATAGCAATTCAAAACTTTACAATTGACAATTATCGTAAAAATAATGTAATTTTAGATTTAATTGTGGCTAATCCCAACCTTAAGTATCAGTTAATTGCAAACCGTGTTAATTTCCCCATTATTTTTACCGATAGCAATATTGGTAATGAAGATGAGGAAAATGTTGACACCGACCCCGACATTATTTATTTAGAATTTGACGATGAATACATCAGAACAATCGAAGCGCCAAAATATAATGTGAAAAGTTTTATTAAAACCTTTGATAAGAAAGAACCGAAACGGTTATGACTAAAAAACCTTTCTCGCCGCAGCTATGAACATATCAATTTTGAAAATCTAACAATTACTAAAAATGACGAATCCCAAAGCGTAAATATTACCTTAAAGGCAGAATTAAAACCGAGTGCTATCGCACTTAAGAAGCAATTAATAAATCGAGAATTGCACACAACTATTAGTTATGACTTATTTGGTTCAGGTGCAATCGGTATTTTTGCCGACATTGACATTTTTACAATTAACTTAATTGGTGTAAGCCAAGACCAAATCGAAGCAAGAATTAAATGAGTTTTATCACAACAAATGCCGCGTTTAGTTTACGAACGAGACTATCGCATAGTCCCAGACACTTTAGAGCGTATTAAAGCAATCTTAAATGAGCCCGAAGCAAACATTCGTGATGCCAACGCCCGCAGTGAAGACTTAAGCTTAGAAGAAAAGGAAACAGAAGCTAATTTTGGTAAAACAATGGGCAGAATCACCTTACCAGTAATTAACACCATCTATGACTTAAGCAAGGTTAGTTTTCCGCCATTAGACATTAATGCTAAATACAATGTTTCCGCTTTAAATACAGAAACTTTAAAAACGTACTTAAATATGCATATTTTGGACACCACCGGCCTTAATTACTTTGATATTAATGACATAGTTTATACTAACTTTAATCAGTTACAAAACGCTTTAATGCAAGCATCACAACAAAATGTACCAGCTAACTTTAACATTGAATTTCAAGGCCGTACTAATTCAAAAGTGAAAAATAGCAATCGTTTTGCCGTGCAATATCACGGCCACTATGACAAAACTTACACCGACCTTTCCGAAATTGATCTTAAGTTAACTTATGCCGAAAATGACAGAGCAAAATTAACTAACGCTATCTATAATGAAATTGTTAAAACCTTAAATGAAAAAGGTATTGAAACAAAAGCTTATATTCCAATAAGTAAGGGCTTAATTGCTTTATTAGTAAATGAGCTTACACCTGATAATGCAGAATTGCCAGTAACTATCACTAAGGAATTTTTCATTAAACCTAATGAACCTTTTGGACAAAATCAAGGAAAAGTTACTATCACTAACACTTTAAATCAAAAACCAATTGATAATAATCAATTTCTTATTGACTTAAGCATTGTAAACTTTGACTTAACTTATGATGAAAATGTTTTAAGTAAGTTAGAAGCACAAATTATTGCCGATATTAAAGCAAAAATGACAAATGCTTACCAATTGAACGAAACGCAATATGCAATTAATCGTCATAAGTTACACAAACTTATTCGTGAAATTTCCGATCCAAATGCCAAAGTAAAAACTAAAGCATTTTTAATTGAACCTATCGAAAATATTAGTGAAAATAACGGTAAAGTAAACATCACTAGCACTAACACAAAACCAGTAAATGATGACTTACCAGACATTGGCGAAGACCCCGAAGAAATAGCGAAAAAAGTCTTTATTAAAAAAGTAAGTTATTCAGTGGGCGGCACAGTTGCATTCGTGACAGCGTTTGTATTATTTGTAATTTGACGTAAAAAACGTGTAAGAAAAATTAGATAACAAAAAAGCTCCGCAAAAGGAGCTTTTTCTATGCTAAATTGCCGCATCATAAGCATCATTTCTATTAGAACTATTTACTTTTAATACTATAAAATAGCGTTATTCGTTATTATTAGTTATATTTTAAATGTTTTTTTGATAAAAAAATGATTAAAATAGTATTTATATAGTATTAAGATAGGAATGCGATACTATTGGTATAGGATTCATATAGGATTCATATAGGATTCATATAGGATTCATATAGGATTCATATAGGATTCATATAGGATTAGTATAGGATTGGTATAGGATTAGTATAGGACGCTGCTTCAAACCAAAAATTTGTTACAATTTATACTATACTTACTCTATCTCATTAATAATTCCTAATTCATTAAAAATCATTGTTTCACCGCGAAATTCCATATAGGCACGTCTAAGCGTGCCATTTCGATTTTTGATTAAGTCGCAACAAAGGAGTTGCGATTTTTTATTGCGCTGCAATTGATTAATAAACTTAGGTTCAAACTCTTTGTACATTAGCACAATTTGGTCGGCAATTTGTTCAATGGCGCCGGAGTCTTTTAAATTTGCGCTTGTTGGGCGCATTTGTTGGGTGTCACTTTCCCGGTTTAATTGTGAAAGTAAGACAAAAGGAATTTCTAAACTTTTAGCAATAAGCTTAAGTTTATTCACCGTGTCGCTTAAAGCGTAAGTGCGAATGGTTTTTTCATCAAATTTCATAATTTGTAAATGGTCCAAAATGATTAAGTCGATATCTCATTGTGTTTTTAATTCTAAAATTTCATTAGTTAAATAGTCACTGTCAATAAGATGTTGGGCTGTGGGTTCTAAAATACGCAAATTTAGGTGTTTTTCAATGTACGCTATAGCTTTATCGATGGCTTGTTCGTTAGTTGGAGTTGCTTGTCAATTCTTACTATTTAACATTCAGAGCGGTAATTGCGTTAAATTAGCAACTAAACGGCTTAAAATTTCTTGTTTTGTCATTTCTAACGAAACAAATAAAATGTTTAATTTAGTTTTGTTTGCTTTGCGGGCGTTTAAAATAAGGTTAGTCGCTAAAGCCGTTTTGCCAATGCCCGGGCGGGCACCAATTACGATTAATTCACCTGGTCGTAAGCCCTGGTTGTTAGTATCGAATAATGCTCACCGGGTGCTAATTGTTTTTTCTTGGTTCTGAAAAGTAAGACGAAAATTATCTAAATATTCATCAATGCTACAGGCGGCAATTTTGTCTTGACTTAGATTTTCGGCTAACAAATTTAAAGTTTGTTTTAGTACATTGCGGCTAAAGTCAAAACTAAACTTAGTTTCCCGTCAGGTTTGAAACAAAGCTGTAATTTTATCAATGACGATGAATTTTGCAAACTCTTGCAAAAAATAGTTTTCATTCTCAATGGATGTCAAAACTACTTCGCCATAAATATTAAAAAAAAATTTCGTGAAATTATGTTTGCGCGCGCAATCGACTATATTTTGGGTTGAATATACTTGGCAATTGTCAAATAATTTTGCCAAAATTTCAAAAATCGCCTGGTATTCTGGAACTTTAAAGTTCGCAGGAGAAAACTCTGCGGCGTAGTGATTGTAATCATAGTTGTTAAGTACAACGCTCAACACGGCGCGCTCAACTTTATAACGAAATAAATCTCTAAAGAAAGCCATTGTTAGTCCTTATTTGCGTATATATCTATAACATTGCATTATTCGTAAATTAATTATTTTTTTAATTCCTTAAAAGTTAAAGTTTCACCATTGAAAACCATATAACTATCTGTTAAGGAGTTGGCGCGGTTTTTCGCCATATTAAAAAAGCAAATGTCGACAAAGTTACCATTTGATAATTTATGTTTGCTTTTTGAAAGCAAAATAATTTGGTCGGCGGCTGCTTCAATGCTGGCTGAATCTTTTAAGTGTTTTAAAGTCGGCAAGGTTTGTTCCTGCACGCTTTCCCGGTTGAGTTGGAAAAGCAAAATGATAGGAATTTGGTTTTCTTTGGCAATTTGCTTAAAAGTATCAACCGCTTTACCGACTTCGTAAGTACGCAATGTTTCGTTTGGGTAATGTAAATGTTGTAAGTGGTCTACAATAACTAAGTCTAAAGGATGTTTTAGGTTAATTAAAGGAATGAATTTAACAAAAGCATCAATATCACTTTGTTCGTGCAGTGATTGCTCTGCAATGAGTAAATTTAAGTTCAAATTAATAAAATTAAGCGCAAATTCCATTCTTGCTTTGTTTTCTGCAGTGTCTTTTCACGTTTGCTCGCTAAAATTTGTAATAGGAATTTGGGCTAAGTGTGCAAACAAACGCGCCATAATTTCCTTCCGGTGCATTTCCAAAGAAATTAACAACACATTCAAAGGCCTTTTTAAGCGCCCTTTGGCTTTGTGAGCAACGGCCGCAATTAAATTTAAGGCAAAGGCGGTTTTACCAACGCCCGGGCGGGCGCCCAACACAATTAAAGAACCTTTCGCTAAGCCCTGGTTATAAGCATCAAACAAACTAAAACCAGTTAATAAAGGTTCTTGCGCTGTGTTTAAAATTTTCCTTAAAAGTTTTTAATTCAGCACTAAGTTCCATTTGTTTTTTTGCCATTTTGTTTTGTAGTTGTTGTAAACGGTTTCATAACGCTGAGAATTTTTTGTGTGCTTGGTCAAAGTCCAAACTGGTTGTGTTAGCGAGAAAATGTTGATACGTTTGTTCAAAAGCTAAGGTTAATTCGCTTTCAAACAAAGCTTGGAGTTCATAGTCTACGTTGCCACTAAGGGCGTGCGCATTCTCTATAATTTGCAACAAAGGCGCAAATTTTGCTTCTGGTTTATTGTTTCTTTGCAAAAATTCTGTGATGATTGAACTATTAATTTTTAAATTTGCATCCATAATTTGTTTAAACACACCAAACAATTCACGGCAGAGTGGGTCACTAAAATCATTTTCACTTAATAAAGTGAAAATTTTGATCTTAGTTCAGTGCCAATTTTGCACGAGCTGTGCCAAAATTTGAATTTGCGCCGCGTTTGCTTCTGTTTTGGTAAATGGTGGCGGTGTTGGCGAACTTAAAGTTCGAGTTTTGGGACGGAGGGAAGCCATAACAAATAAAATCGTTACCAAAGCCAAAGTTTTAAGTTCAAAGTTATAATAATTTTAAACGAGAAAGAGTTAAGTTATGTCAATTTTTACCTTTGCCGAAGACCACATTTTCCACGCTTACGTGGACGAATTTTTAGCTAAGCACCAAACAACCTGGGCAGCTTACATAGATGAATTAACACACCAAACTTTAGCGCAGCAGCCTACCAATTTTAAACCGCTGGGTAATTTAGAGGTTAAACACAATGACACATTGAAGACAAACCAAAGCGAGCTTTGGCAGTTATGCCGCCAAGGTGTTGAAATTGTGGCCAAATTTAATGTCTTAGAAGAACACTTTCGCACCAAAGGCCGCTTTGAAGATGCAAACACCCGCACTTTCATTGTGCGGGAACGTTATGTACGTACCATTAGTATCAATGGTTTTGAATTAACTTATAACTTAACTATGTATAGTAAGCCCCAACAAGGCAAATTTATGTATTACCACACGCAAGCTTTGGTTAATTTGAAACGCAAAAAGTATTTAGCACTAACTTTGCACCAACCTTTACACACCCAGCCAATCGCCCGCCGAAAACCAAAACCAGGCGACAACCGCCTTCCGCACTATGTGTGAGCTTACGCCCAAAAAAGTAAGTTTTATCAAACGCAGCAAGTAAATTTTGATGCTTACCTTACCAAATTTCACCAGAGCGCCACAATTCAAATTGATATTGACGACGCTTATCAGCGCGTGCAGAGCAAGGGCAAAGTTTACAACCAGGCTGTGCGCATTGCGCATATTACCAATGAAACAAACGAAAAATTAATTTTCGTGCAAAAACTAACAAAAAGCACCAAAAACGTGAATGTTTTGGTGCGTTTTTTAATTAATCAATTGCAACTGAAAAACAATTGCAAATTAGTAAATTTACTAATTTGCGGTGATGGCGCCAAATTTGTGACTAAAATTGCCAAGTCTTTACAAGGCGTGCGTTTGTGCGACCTTTTTCATATTCGTGACAAAATTGTAAAAACTTTTGCCGGACTTTTTAGTATGCGCCCAGCGCTGTGTTTTTACCACCGCATCATCGCCGCCTTTGAGGCGCGAGATGCAAACTTATTACTAAAAGAAATTACCAATTTTACGAATTTTGCACTAAGCAACCACCGCTTTAGTGCGAAAGTGCGAACCAAAATTCAAGCATTGCAAAAGTATTTTTTAAAAAATTTTAAGTTAATCGAACATACTTTTAAATTAAAGCCGGCAGTTACGCCTTATGCCGAAAGCGCCATTAGTCACTATTTTAAGGCAAATACCAAAAGTGCGTTTTGCACCTATAGTTGAGAAACAATTTGCCAAAAAGTACTAAGTACGAATCGAACCATTAATATTATTTTTCTTTAGCGAGCAAAAAAGTTAACTCAAACTTTTTTGCGGTTAGTGAAGAAATATTAATAAAAAGCAGCGAAAAATGCCGCCAAGGTAATTTTTCGCCCGCAAATTAAAACTGCCAATAATGAAACAATAGGGAAACCAGGTAACATAAATGTTACAAGAAATCAAAAGCAATAATACATATATCAAACAACCGTTACAGTAACTAAAATTTGTTCTTGCTACGGTTGTTTGGTTCAATGTAACAAACAATTTTTAGTGAAATTGTTTGTTACTATAACAATAATTGATTCAATTTATTGAATCAACAACCAATAAATGTGTATGAACACATTTATTGGTATACATAACAAAAAAATTATATTTTTTGTTATGTAATTATTTTACTAATAGCACTTTATTATAGTGCTATTAGTAAAATATGTGTATATATTTATGCTCTATAAATATATACACTACATAAAAAAAGAATGTATTTGGAACATTCTTTTTTTATGTATATATCAATTACGGTTGTTTGATTTAATGTAACAAACAACTGTTTGTACTGTTGTTTGATTTATTACAACAAACAACTGTTTCTACTGTTGTTTGTTACTACTGTTGTTTGATTTAATGTAACAAACAACTGTTTGTACTGTTGTTTGTTACTACTGTTGTTTGATTTACTACAGTAATATACACTACATAAGAAAAGAATGTATTTGGAACATTCTTTTCTTATGTTTATATTGATATAGTCAACATATACATACATACATACATATATATATATATATATATATATCTAAACAGATACATAATAAGTCATATATAGTGATAGTAAAAAATAAAAAACAAAAAATTTACCTTGGAGGTATTTTTGTTTTTTATTTTAATATGTATATGTATAAATATAAGTACGAAATAAATTAAGTGTTACGTGTTTCTAAAATTTGAACACTAATAAAAAAAATTTTTGATTAATTTCCAAAAAAGTCTATAATACTTGCAAAGTCTCTTAATTACGACGCTTTCATAGTTTAAAAACAACAGCTTCAAGCTTTGTTTTATAGCTTGCGGTTTTGTCTTGTATCAACATATAATTTAGTTACTCGCGAGTTTGTGCGAGTTTTTATTTAATAAAAAAACAACACTGAATTATTTAGTGTTGTTTTTTTTGTTCATACCAATGAATTCTTTTACAGCTTTAAAGTATTGTCAGCCTGAAATAGTCGCAAAAATAACAGCAAGTAAATTTGGAATATTAAGTAGATAAACTAAAGTAAGTCCATTATTTGACAAAATGTTTTTAAATTTTCCGGCTAAACTTTGACTATGTACTGAAGCAATTAACAGCGCAAAAATCACGATGATGCCTAAAAACAAAATTGCAGACTTAATTTTTCCCATTCAACCAGCTGCTACACTAAGATTATTTTTAGCCATCACAACTCTAAAACCACCAACAATTACATCTCTTAAAATTAAGATCACTGTAATTCAAAGTGGCACAATTTGCATCGCAGTAAAAGCAACTAAAACTGTAGAAACCACCATTTTATCCGCAATTGGATCTCAAAGTTTTCCAAAATTAGAAACTTGATTGAATTTACGAGCAAGATAACCATCTAAAAAGTCAGTTAGTACTGCGATTAAAAATAAACCTAAGGCTGTGCTGAGAATTGCGGTTGAAATAACAATTTGTTTTGTTGAAACCACGGGAAGAAGATGCTGAATTGAAGTGAATTTAGTAGCTAATATTACTTCATCTAGAGCTTTTGAATAAGCATTTAAGGAAACTAAAACCGTTAACAAAACTAATAAAACGCCACCAAGAACTAATCTAAAAATAGTTAGGTAATTACTTAAATTAGGATTAATTTGTCTGGTTGATTTCTTGTGAGGTTGTTGATTCTGAGTCATTTTCGCTACCTTGGTTTTTAGTAATATGATTTTGATAGAAAGTAGCCACTTCTTCTTTGGCAACCCTTAACTCATCTTGATAATCTATTTGTTGATAGTCATTAAAATTTCTTTGAATGTAATCTAAAACTTGAGGAATTTTCTTTGTCCAAGCATTACTTCTGGTGTCGCGAAGATTAACATAAGCTTCTAGCAATTCATTTTCGTCGTCGCTGGCCACAATGTATTCTTTAAATTCCTTATTATTCTCAAAATCTAAAAGATAAGCACGTGCAGTGTCAATAACATCATGCATTTTGTATTCGCCAATTGATGGTTGAAAGTTATCTAAATATTGCTGGTTCATTTCGATTAAAAAGTGTAAGTTAAAGATGTGCTTTCTGCGATATTCACGTGCTTGATTTGCAAAAATAATCTTATCTTTCTTTCTTTGGTTTCGTTGCTTACGGTCTTTGAAAACTGAATACACAAAGAAAATGGCAAAGAGTGAAATAATGACTATAAAGATTATTCATATTGAATCCACAACACCTCCTTTCAATGTGTAAATTATAAGCTAAAAGCCCTTATTTTAGTGTAATAACATAGCGATCGTAAATTTTTCTAAGGTCTACTTTTGGGTTCCAAAAACCTCTGCCGAGAAACTGTGCATTTTCTTGTGCGTGAAGCAAAGTTTCAACATAATACAGTGTACTTTTGTCATTAATATAAAAATTTTTGTCATATTTGTTGTTTGAAACATAACTTACACGCGCTAGTCCTTTCGAGACTAAAGTCATTGCTAAATCCTGCTTGAAATCATTCGTTACACGACAAACTAATCTATTATATTTATCCTTTTTATAATATTGTAAAGCTAATGGACTCTGTGATAAAAATGTCACAGTTTTACTACGTGCCTTTTGTGCAAAAAGACGAGCTAAAATCAATGTTTTGTTTTCTTGTTTCATTTCTGGTGTGTCAATTCCAAACACACGAACAGTGTGTAATTGGTTATTTTTAACAAATTTAAAAGTGTCACCATCATAAATGCTGTAAACTTTTGAAATTGTAAAAATTTCATTTTGTTTTGGTACAAAGTTAGTTTGACAACTCATGACCACTAACGGCAGTGTGCAGAAAGTTGTGTTTACCGTAAACAAAAACGTCTTTCCAAAAAGTTTCATACTTATTAAGAACAAAAGTGCTCTCAAAAAGTAAAAAAAAGTTAAAAATTTTTTTCCAACTTAATTTTTTTACAGATGATTTTTGCAGAATTTAGTTAAAAAACACAAGCGAGTAAAATCGTTTGTGTTTTAGATTACTTTATGACATTTTTTTGTTCGTTTCCAAAATTTAAGAAGAGTCAAGTTTTTAATTTTGAAAGCTTGTTTGCCTTTTGTGAGGTAACGATTCAGTGCACTAGCACTCAAATTAATAACTAGAATTAGTGCTGTTGCAATTCATAAGTAAGCCGCAGCTTGTTGAGGTTTAAATGCTTGTGGATTCATTGCTATTGAAATATTTTTGCCAAAATTTAAACCATCTAAAGTTAAAGTGCTATAAGTAATTGCATCTCTAAAGGCGATTTCAAAGTAAAGCAATAAAAGCGAAACATAATCATTGCGTACAGCTGGTAACATATAACGACGATAAATCATTAAACGCGTGTAATTTTGTAATTTTAGGTTTCGAATAATTTCTTCATCGAGGCTATCAACTAAATCTCAGAGTTGTTTCACATAAGATGTGCTTTGGTGTAAACCCACAAATAGCATCAGAATTAATAAATTAGAATTAAAAATCGAATTAAATAAGAAAAAGTAGATAATAAGTGGAATTACACGAAAAATAGAAGTAATTGTTCGCATAGCAAAGGCAACGCGAGTGCCAAAAAGTTTTGTTGAACAGAATGGCAAAGTTAAGTAACTAAAAAGTAACATCACCGCCACTGAACCAACAGCAAATTGCAACAATTGCCAAATTTGTGTTCACATTGATACTTGTGTGTAACCTAAAGCGGGAGTAAAAATTGCTTTGAGCATTGCTTTAGCATATTCAGGACTTCGTAACACAGTATCGCTAAGAGCTAAAGTTACAATCGTAAAGAGCGCAATACTTAAAACTAAAATAGAAGAAATAATTTTTTTAAAGTTAGGACCTTTTGCCAAGCGTGTGTAGAGTTCCTCACGGTTAGTTAACTCAAGTAAGGCGGTTTTGATTTTTTTAGTTTTTGTTTCAAACAAATACTTTTTACACAAAATATTAATTACTTCCAGCACGATAATGGCAATAGTTAACAGCAATAACGGTACACCAAGTTCGCCAAAGTTAGCTGAACTATTGCCTGCATAATAGATGAATTTACCAATCCCACTAACTCCTAGGGTCGAAAGCACAGTGGCTCATCTTAAGTTAGATTCGATCGAGTATAAAAATAACGCAAAATAACGACTTTGAATTCTCGGTCAAACTTCTTTAGTAAATGCCTTTCAAGTTGAGGCACCCTGACTTTTGGCGACTAAATATGGTCTAATGTCAAGGTTATTGATAATTTCGATGTAGTACTTATGTAACCATAACCAGGAAAACCACATAAAAATGAGCATTAAGCTAAAATATGCTTCAAAAATGTTGGTGAAAAAAGTGATAAAAATTAGTTCAGGCATTGCCCGTAAAACTAAGATAAAGTTACGAATAATGCTACTGTATAGACGTGAATGATAAGTTTGATTAGTGCCAGTAGCACTGATAATAGCTAAAAGAAAACCTAAAAAAGTTCCTACTATCACATACTTTAAAGTTTGAAATAAGGCAGTTAAACTTTCGCTTCATAAATTAACAACATAGTGCTTACTATAAAAAGTGCTTTCTGAACTAAATTCAAACAATTTGCCTAACTTAGTAACAAAATTTTTTCAAGCAAATGGTGACGTGTTGATACCTCACGAAAAAGATGCTCACACACCAACAATTGCAAGCAACAACAGTAAAATTCCTAAGTGTTTAAAAATTGGTTTTAGACTTGTTACCTTTTTCCCAGTCAGAGTTGTGTACTGATAGCACCAAAAATTTTTCAATTTATTTTTCATTAATTCAGCACACTTTCTAAGTCTTGTTGTGTAATTTTGTCAATCGGTGCATCGAGTACAATTTGTTTATTTTTAAGACCAAGCACGCGGTCAAAATGAGAATTGATTAAACTCAAATCGTGAATGTTGACAAGAATTGTTAATTGTTGTTCAGTTTTTAAAGTATTCAATGTGTTTAAAACTTCAGTTGCGGTGTTAAAGTCCAAGCTACTAGTAGGTTCATCGGCTAAAATAATTTTACTTTGGCGAAAGAGTAATTTGGCAATTTCTACTCGTTGCTGTTGACCACCTGAAAGTTCACTGATCCTAAAAAACGTCTTATCAATCATCCCGAGTTTATCTAAGATGCTCAAAATTTTTTTGCGTTGTTGGATTGTTACAAAGTTAATAAGTTTAAAAAATCAGTTTTCATAGTCGTTAACAGAACGTAAAATATTTTGCATCACAGTGTCTGTGACAATTAAATTTGGTTTTTGTGTTAAAAAACCAATGTGTTTAAGTGTGTTAGCTCACACTTTGCGCTGAATTTGGTTAATATCTTGGTCAAAAATAATTACTTTGCCTGTTGCAGGTTGAAGTTGACGTACTAATGCTTTGAATAAAGTGCTTTTACCAACGCCACTGGCTCCAATTATGGCAACCATTTCACCAGGACGAAAAGTGACATTTATGTTTTCGACGATATTGTCTTGATCGTTAGCATATTTTAAAGTTAAATTTTCTAATTTTATTGTTGTCATAATTGAAATTTGTTACGTTCTTATAAGTTGAGTTTGTTTAGTTGCAGTTTTGGTTTAATCTAGCCAAGAAGTTTACGGTTTTCAATGAAAGTTTTGAATTCGCTATAGGCAATAGGTCTTATTTTGTTAAAACCTGTGTAAATTCCAAAAGTATTTTCTGCTACTGAAAAAGAATCTAACGCTTTAGCGATTAAAGCAATTTGAATATCGTGTAAAGTTGGACGCGCAAATAGTGTATCGTAATATGATGCGCCAGTAAAACTAAGCACTCTCACTACGTCATTTGTTTGACTTTCGAAATTATTGGCTTGCTTTTGGTCATAATTTTTAGGAGTATAGAAGTTTCACTCTGGCAACAATCAATTAGTATCACCTTCATAGGCAAAAGCAATGTGGTAAATTTTATTTCCTTTTTCTTTACCTAAGTCAGCACCGGGACTGTCTACTTCTAAAACATTTTTGTTTTTCACTAAAATTTCTACCACTTCAGCAAAACTTTTGTTAAAGTGTTTTTGAATTAATTTTGCTGGAAGTTTAAAACCGGCATTGGAATTAGTTCCTTCTCTCAAAATGCCGAAGCTAAGAAAAGCATCAAGATCTTTGTCGTTTCATGCTTTTTGAATTTTGTCTCGCGTAGCTTTGTCTCCCGAAATGTAAATTGCGCCTCGATAACCAACAAACAAATTATCTGGTTCATTAACCCTTTTATAGAAGACCGCAAATTTAGAACCATCCCAACCAAGTTTTTTGCCGGCAGGTGTTGAAGTATCAGCAGTTCAGGAAGGAAATTCTCCGTGTTCCCTAAAAGCTAATTCATTGTATTTTGTAGCTGCTTTAATTAAAGGATCGTTGCTTGTACCATCCACGTAATCATCATTATTACCGAGTTGTCAAGTGAATTTTAAGGTTTCAGTTTGGGCAACTAATTTTGCACCAAGGTTTTCTATAATTTCATCGGCAGTTTCATTCTTTTTAAAATCAGCAAGGACTCTGTCAATTTGAATGATACCAATGTCGTTATTTTTGTTGTCATTTTTAATATTTTGTCAGTTAGTTTCTTTTGCTACACCTGTTTGAATTTTAAAAGTTACATCAGGTAAATCTTTAGTAAAACTATATTCATTTTTAAATTGTTTAAACCTTTGGTTAAGTTTATTTAAAAATTCGGTTTGAATTTTGCCTTCAAATCCAGCGTTTGCAGACTTAATTACGATCGAAATTTCGTTATCTCACTGTGTCTTTAAAGCCTGTTTTTGAGCTTTAGATAGTTCAGCAGGTAAGAAATCAGATGGATTTGAATTAATTTCGCTTGTTGAACACGAAACTGCTAACGGTAAAATACCAATTAATGGGCTCACACTAAGTAGCCCCTTTGTAATTAATTTTCTTTTCATATAAAAAAATATCCTCTCGATGTGAACAGGGAGATATTTTTGTTGTGTTTAAATATTAAGGCCGTGCAAGCATTACCTTGATCTGCCTATAGGTATAATCTCAGCCGTTTTGTCATCAAAACAGCACCCCTGTCTTAATTAATTTTAAGCTGAAATGGTATTTTGCGAGTCTAAATTTACAAAAATTGCTTGTTTTTAACGTTTTTGCAAAAAGTGCACGCACAAGGTTTTAAAAAACAGATTTTTGAAATTAAGCTATAACATAGAAAGATTGGACAAATATAAAAAACCAGCCAAGCGGCTGGTTAGATGAATGAAAGATATAAGTGATTATGCGTTTTGTTCAATGTAGAAAATTTCATCACCAACGGTAATTTGGTCACCGTTTTTGATTAAAATCTTAGAAATAACGCCTGATACTGGTGCAGGAATTTCTGATGTCATCTTGTCAGTTTCTACTGAGAAAAGAATGTCACCTTCCTTAACACTTTGGCCTTCTTTCACAAGAACTTCTGCTACTGTTCCTTCGTGAAGACCTTCACCAATATCTGTAAATTGCATCTTAAACATCTTTAAAATTCTCCTAACAATTCTGGTTGTTCTAATAATTCTTTAACTCTGCCGTTAAAACGACCCATATCTGCGCCATCAACTCAACGGTGATCGGCAGCAATTGATAAGTACATTACTTTGTTAGCAACAACTTGACCATCAACAAGTGCTAATTCGTCTTGAATTGCGCCTACAGCTGTAATTGAAATTTCTGGGTAGTTCATAATTGGTGTACCTCAAAGTACACCAACGCTACCAACATTAGTAATGGTGTAGCATCCACCTTGCATATCTGACATTTTTAACTTACGGTCACGTGCAAGTCCAGCAAGTCTCACAATTTCTTGTTGAATTTCAACAATACTTAATTTTTCAGCACCTTTAATAACTGGAACTACTAAACCATATGGTGTGTCAACTGCGATACCAATGTTGAGAGTATCTGGGTAAACAATCTTACCTGTTTCTTCGTTTACCTTTGCTGCAAAAATTGGAAATTCACTAAGTGCAATGGTAATTGCTTTAATAATTCATGATAAGAATGTTAACTTTACACCGTGTTTTTCTTGCACATTAGCAAGTACAGCTTTACGGTGATTTCAAAGTGGGGTTGCATTAACTTTTTGCACAAGTGAACAGTATGCTACTGAGTCCATTGCGTGTTTTAAGTTTTTTGCAATCGCTTTACGAATTGGTGCCAATGGCACTTCTTTCGCTTCTAAAGGTTTAACGTTAATAATTTCAGCCATTTTTATTTTTTCTTTCTAGCTAAAATTGCTCTTTCACGAGGGGTCAATTCGTTGTCCTCGCATTTTCCGTCTAACAAGCATTCTTTTTTCTTGCTAGATTTTTTTGCTAAACCGCTAAAATCTAAGAGTTCGTTAGATACTGATAATTGACCAACAACGGCTGGAGCTGCTTGTTCGCTAGCTGCGTTTTTGTTAAGCTCTTTTTCGTCTAACATAGATCCTCCTACAAATAATTAAGTTAAGACTTATATAAGTTTTAAAATTGACCTTAATCGCCACTTGATTATGCAGTTTATTAATTTATGATTAAAATAAAATAAATGGAAATTAAAGCTATATGTATTATAAGGGAAAAGGCTTAAATTAAACTTTTTCACATATTAATAGCATAGTTTTTAGTTTTTTTCATTGTTTTTTCACAATCTAATTATTTGTCACGCTTTCGCAGTGTACAAAGTAATTAAAAAATGTTGGTCGGAGCTAGAATTAAATTAATAATTTTTCGATTTGTAACTGAAAAAATAAAAAATAGGGAACCCTATTTTTTCTTTGTCTCAAAGTCAGTTTTTTCGTCCAAAACACGTGTATTTAAGTCGATATCGAACAAACTATCGTCAAAATCGAAAAATTCGTTAGTATTAGTATCCATTAGCGCAGTAACGCTTTGGTCATCAAGATTAAACTTAGAAACATTGGTTACTGGCGGTGTAGCAGAGAGGTTTTGTTGGTTCGGAAACCCATTTGTGTTAGCTGGATTTTTGTTGTTTTTTGGTGGGTAGTTTGGCGCCGAAGTTTGCACTCAGTTGTTGCGTGGTGCTTTTAAATTTGAAGCCGTCATTTCCATTGCGTCAAATTCGTTAGTTGCTGTTTGGTTGGTAAAAGTTTGTTGCTGGTTTGAAGTGTTTCTTGATACTCTAGTTTGTGGATTTATGCGTGGTGCATAAACAGGTTGCTGAGAGTAAGCCATTTGCGTTTTGTGACTATGATGAAGTTGCGTTGGCGAAACTGAAGGCTGAACATTGTGTTCTTGAGGATAAGTGACAGCTTGGTTTGTAAATTGTTGTTGACTGTCAAAATTGTTTTGGTATTGTGGTTGCAAATGATATGCGTCTTGGTGTTGAATTTGTTGTGGCACTTGAGGTTGCACTTGTGTGTAGGCAGTTTGTTGTTGTGCTGCTTGATTAACTTGTGGATTTGTGTCCGGGTAAGAAAAACCAAATGGTGTGAGTAAGTTTAGAATTGTATAAAGAGCAAAAAAGTCTTCTAAAACTTTGCGACTAATCTTTTTGGTTCACTTGTTAATACTAAAAGTTTTTGGCACGCGTGGTAAATCAAAAAGTTGTGCTTTAGTATCAAATCAAATGTAAACTTCTTGGCCAAAAATTCGAACGACAAAATCATTGATCTTAGCTGTTTTTCTGCGTGGTCCGAACGAATTAATTCGGAGTGTATTAATCTTATTTTTGCTTTCGCTTAAACTAGCTAACATTTGTGGGTTAGAAGCTCACGTTGGGAAAGCAGAGGTATTTGGCACACAAATTAAAAGGTTTTTGTAACTTTCGGGTAATTGTAAAGCATCAAAGTTGTCTGGAGTGTGTGAATTATTAAAGTCAAACAAAGTAAGGTTTAAGTCAGGTATTAAAGTGTTAATTTTAAGTGCGATTCCGAAACGATCAATAGTGCGTTCGTGTTCAATTTGTTTTTTGTAATTGGTAAATCTAACTTTGCCAGTAGTTCTTTGTTGGTAAAGATAAGATAACCTTTTGAAAAAAGAAGTTTCGTAATATTGCGAAAAGGTTTCGCCTTTGTAATGCAAGTTTTGCATTTTTAGGAAAAAGAAAGGATTAGCGTGTGCTTCCAGAACAGGGTAACGACTAGTTAAATGATAATTGTTTTCCATTTCTTGAAAGTTATTGATGTTTTTGAAAAAACCAATTGCGTTAGTTTTAGAAGTGTTTTCATAGTTAAAATTAATGTTTAAGGCGCTAAACAAAGTAGCATATAAAGGTTTAGTATCAAAATTGAATAATACTAAGGTACGATATTTTTTAAGTAAACTAAGTGTAATGAGCCATGGCACTAATAAAGAAAATAAAATCACAACTAAAACTCATAAGTAAGTTTTAACATTTTCTTTGTAAAAAGAAACTAACTCTGGTTTAATCTTTTCTACCACTGCTAATAAGAAAAAGGCTAAAACAAAACCTAAACCAGTCAATAATACTCACGCCACCACACGACAAATGAGCATTTTGAGTCCTCATTTCTTCGTTTTGTTGTCAAGTAATTTTGTTAATTGTTCTTGTGTTTGGGTTTTAACGGCATTTTCATTTTGTGCGAAGAATTCTTGTTTGGAAAATTGACTTAAATTTTGCATATATCAATTTTACTTTAATTTAAATTTGAAATTATTAAATGTAATTAAGAATAAAAAAGCAGAAATGCATACACATTTCTGCTCCAGATTTGGTTTTAAATAAGTAACACAAAAAACATTGGTGCTGTCATTAGCAAGTTCACAATGTTAGTAATTAGCACAACTGGTCATGCGTTAGGATCTTTGTTTTTCTTTGCTAAAACCAAAGGAATCAAGGCGCCTAAGAGAGTAGCAAAGATCGCGCTTACAAATAAAATTAGTGCACTAAGTGCAGCCAAAGCAAGAATCGTTTGTGTTAAGAAAATTTGGAAGTTACCAAAGGCAGCGTGTAAACTAGCTAAGAAACTAAAGTTTAGTACGAAAACAAAGACACCAAGTAATAAACCAACCAAAACTTCCTTACCAATGACTTTTTTAAAATCTGTGTGGACATCGACTTCTTCTAAACTCAATGCCCGCGAAACCTGACTATTAGTTTGTAAGCCAAATAATGTGGCTAGAATTATAGTTGTTGGAACAAGGCCAAGAATAAATAAACTCTGTAAACTTAATCCGCCCGTAAGTTTGTTTGACAAGACAACAAGTAAAATGTGAATCAAACTGGCAAATAGCAACGAAACAAAAGTTCATAGCAATCTAGTTTTGGTTAAGCGATACCATGGTGTTTTGAGATATTCACTTTCATACTTATTTTTAGTAATACCAGCTAAGTGATGTAAATTGTGAGTGGTTTCTTCGTTAATTACATCAATTACATCATCACTCGTGATCATTCCAATGAGACGCTTTTCTTTGTTAGTTACTGGTAACACACTCATATCGTGGTCACTAAAAATTTTGGCCGCATCCTCTTTTTTATCGTAAGCAGTTACCGAAGTTACTGGCGAATAGATGTCTGCGATTTTGGCGTTTGGATCAGCAAATAAAATTTCTTCCAAGGTGAGCACACCAAGCAATTTAGCTGAACTATCAACTACATAATAGTAGTGTACAAGTTCGGCACCTTTCTTTTGGTAGTCCCGTCTAATTTTGTTTAAGGCTTGTTCACAGGTGTATTGTTCAAAGACACTGGAAATATCAATGCTCATAATGCTACCAACTTGGTCGTCACCATATTGCAATAACTTATTAAGTTCTTGGCGACGATCAAGTGGTGTATAAGCTAAAATTTTGCTTGTGACGTTGGCTGGTAATTCGTCAAGAATATCAGCTAATTCATCACTTTGTAAGCTTTGCAATAATTTCATGCCTCAGTCTTCGCTAAAACTTTGCGCAAGATTTTTTTGCACTTCATCATCAAGGTAAGAAAAAAGTTCAGCAGCGTCAGCGGTTTTGAGTAAACGCAAAAAAGTAAGTTGCTGTTCTAAATTGAGTTCATTCATTACTTCGGCAATCACAGCGTTTGGTGTTTCGTCAATTAATTCCCGCGCACCTTGCACACTACGTTGTTCGACACAAGTAGTAATACGTTCTAAAAGCTGACTTTCAGTTTGGTCGTTCATTTTGAATCCTTTGTAAAAATTAGTAAAAAAATTGAATAACGGCATAAAGCAAAGCTTAACCTTTTAGGTATTTCACCAGTTGTTCTTGGAATTTTTCAGGTCTGACATTGTAAAAAGTACCGTTTTTAACAAATTTAACATCACCTGTTTCTTCACTCACAATCACAGTCGTAGCATCACATAACTCACTAATTCCCATGGCGGCACGGTGCCGAGCTCCATATTGGTTATCCATTGATTTTTTAGTTATTTTGTAAAACGTGGATGCATAGTAAATTTTGTTGTCACGAATAATTACAGCGCCATCATGCAAAGGACTGTATTTGTTGAAAATTGAAATCAAGAGCGAAGAACTAATGTTGGCATTGAGAATCACACCGTCGGTGCGCAAGTGATCTAAGTTGTCATTATTTTCAATGGTAATTAAAGCGCCAACTTTGTTTTTTGAGAGTTCTTCAACTGCTTCCCGGAGTTGGTTGATTAGCCGAATTTGACTACTTTTACCTAGTTGACTAAACTTATCGCGCTTAATTCGCGCATTAATAAAACTTTTGAGTTTGAAGGCAAGTGTCGTTACTAACGCAACAATGACAATGGTGAGCAAAATTGCTAGTAACACAATAATTGTTTTTGTCTCAGTCATTATTTTCCTAAGTTACCAACAAACACAGCAACTAGTGATAAGGCAACAATCGCCAAAATCGTGACGCCAATATAAAACAATTTCATTCATTTTTTGGTTTTTGCTTCCTTCGCGTCGATAGTTTTATTTTGTAACAAACAATTTGGTTCTTGACATTCGCCAATAATTACTTCAGGCTCAATTTCATCACGAATTAAAGCGGGGTTAGCTAATTCAGCTAAATTTTCTGCGTGTAAATGTTCCAATAATTTGCGTCTCTTTGCAATTCTTTCTTCACTAACAATAGGGTCGCGATCAATTGTTGACATATTTCTCCTCTGCGTGGTAATTTGTTACATATTATATATTAAGTATAAATTTCTAACTTTAAGATGTTAAGGTAGTTAAACATCAAAATTACAGCTTAATTACAGCTTAGACGCCAATGCGCAAACCTTAGTTTTAGCACTTGCTACTTTAGCAGCGCGTAACAAAATTCAACTTGCCATTTCTTTCCGCTTAATTTTTCCACTTAACTAGTTGTTGAATCTAGCTATTTCATAGCGCTAAACACAAAACGATGTGTCTTACTAAATATTGTATTTAAAATTTAACTTTTCATATAAAATTTGTAACTAGTATTGTTTTAGTTATGTGCCAAAGTTGATTCCTAGGTGACAAAACATACTCTAGTACTATTAATATATAATATATGTAAGAATAAATCTCGCGTTAGTTACATCAAAATGGACAGGATGTAGTTGAAAGGCTACACTATGGTTGGTTTTAGCGCTAAAACAAATTTAATTAACATATAAGGAGAAAAATGGCTAAATTAGATTTTAATCGTAGTAAAGAACACGTAAACATTGGTACCATTGGTCACGTTGACCACGGTAAAACCACTTTAACAGCTGCAATTGCAACTATTTTGTCAAAGAAAGGTTTAGCTGAGGCTCGTGATTACGCGTCAATCGACAACGCTCCTGAAGAAAAAGAACGTGGTATTACCATTAATACTTCACACATCGAATACGAAACAGAAGCTCGTCACTACGCACACGTGGACTGTCCTGGCCACGCCGACTACATTAAGAACATGATTACTGGTGCGGCACAAATGGATGGTGCAATCTTAGTTGTTGCTGCTACTGATGGTCCAATGCCACAAACTCGTGAACACATTTTACTTTCAAAACAAGTTGGTGTGCCACGTATGGTTGTGTTCTTGAACAAAGTAGATATGCTTAGCAAAGACGACGAGGAAATGCTTGAATTAGTTGAAATGGAAATTCGTGACTTGCTTAGCAAATACGGTTACGACGGTGACAACACACCTATTATTCGTGGTTCAGCTAAAGCTGCACTCGATGGTAAGGAAGAACAACCTATCTTAGACCTTATGAACGCAGTAGACGGCTGAATTGAAACACCAGTGAAAGAATTCGACAAACCATTCTTAATGGCTGTGGAAGACGTTTTCACCATTACAGGTCGTGGTACTGTGGCAACAGGTCGTGTTGAACGTGGTAGATTACTTCTTAACGAAGAAGTTGAAATCGTTGGACTTAAACCTACTAAGAAAACTGTTGTTACAGGTATGGAAATGTTCCGTAAGAACCTTAAAGAAGTGCAAGCTGGTGACAACGCAGGTCTTTTACTTCGTGGAATTGAAAAGACAGGTGTTGAACGCGGTCAAGTACTTGCAAAACCAGGCTCAATTATTCCTCACACCGAATTCCAAGCTGCAGTTTATGTTCTTACCAAAGAAGAAGGTGGACGTCACACTCCATTCTTTAAGAACTACAAACCTCAATTCTACTTCCGTACTACTGACGTAACCGGTGGAATTGAATTTGAAGCTGGTCGTGAAATGGTTATGCCAGGTGAAAACGTTGACCTTACAGTGAAACTTATTGCCCCAATCGCGGTTGAAGAAGGAACTAAATTCTCAATTCGTGAAGGTGGTCACACCGTAGGTTACGGTAACGTAACTAAGATTGTTAAATAGTCAACCCAACTAGAACAATTGTTAGTAAATAACTTATTAAACTTATTCTAAATTCCAAATTAACCAAAACAGAAATTACTTGTTAGTAAGCCCTAACTTTGTGGTTTCAATTTGAATTAAATTAACTTTAAAAATTGTTAAAACTTTAGTGTTTTAACCATTATTCTTAAACTTTTAAACTTTACTTTTTAACTTTGTAACAACAAGTCAAACTAGACTTGTTGTTTTTTTGTTTAGTTTTACCGAATTTGCAAGCTAAAAGAGCTTTTTCAGCTTTTTTTCCACTTTTTCACACAAATTTAAGGTTTCTCCTTAATAATATATAAATATTTAGAATCTAAAACATTAGTGGAGTAAAATGCAACGAAATTTTTATGTTAAGATCGCTCAACCTCACGTCAAGCCACAGACAAAAGCTAACAATGATACGGTTGTGGAAATCAACCAACTCCCGGCCAAAGCTAAAGACCTTATTTCGTTTGAAATTATTTTTCTCAACTCAAACTTGTCAATTTACTGACAACGCTATGATTGAGCCGCCAACGAAAACTTTTTAGCTAGTTTTTTAAACCAATTTATTAAAGAAACTAACTATGTCAAACGCGGCAAAATCATTTTGGACTTAAATTCTTATCCCGACTTTACTATTGATGAGCTCAAGTGATTAGTAACACAGTTTCTTAAGAGAATCAATAAGGAAATTCTTTTTACTAACAACATAGAAAATTTTGCGACCAAAGTTCACACTATTGCTAACGCAACTTTTAACCAACAATACTGTGAATTTAACTTAAATTTAAGTGCTTGAAATCACATTTATGTTTTCAATAACTTTAAAGTGGCACAACAAGATTTGGATTATTTGCCTTTTACTTTACTACGCACAAAGGATTTTCGCAACGTCGAAAACAATTTTCACATCAAACACGAAAATAAAAATCAAAAATGCGAAGCAACTTTTCAAATGCATCACATTGCTCACACGACAATGTTGCCTACTGCCGCTTTAGATGTTTTAGATGAAGAAGAAACGTCGTATGATGACGTAAACCATGAGTGAGTAAAATTGTACAATTCACAACCAACCTTTGACAAAGTTAAAATTACTGCATTACTCCGTGACAACTACAAAAAACATTACTATGGTGTGCACAAAAACCAGTTAAATTTTGCGAAAAATAAAATTTTGCGTTTTCCACTTTTTAATGAAGGCAAAGAAATTGGTTTTTTAGAACTAAACGGTAATCAACTCACTAATGCGCAAGCTGAACAAGTAGTTGCTCTGACAAACACTTTAATTGTGGAAAAATTAGCTTTAAACCAAAAATTTGATATTGTCCTTAACAAATATGAATTTGCAAAGTTAGTTTGCGAAGCTTTTGATGAAATCTACAACATAATTAACAATGTATAATTATCTTTATTTTTATTTCCAGGAAGGAGCGTGATAATGAAAGTAATGTTCAATACTACCACAACGACAACACAGACAGATTCAACTTCATCGCTCATTAGTACTAATAATATTTATTCATTGTTTCCATTACTTGTTGCAATTCTTATTTTTTTCATCTACATGGGTGCAATTGAAAAAATGTTTCATGTTTTCAAAAAGTATTCAAAATTGCCAAAATTTGCAATCACTCATGCTAAAAAAGTTAACTTATGATTCTTTGTATCGACCTTACTAATCGCAGTAGTAATTGTTGGAGGAGTATGAATTGGTTATGCGATTAAACAAGATAATTGACTTAGTTATCTAGTAATTTCAGCAATTGCAATTGTGGTTATACCTTTGGCTGGACTTTGAGTTTTCTTAAAACAAAAGCGCAGAATAGATACTCTTAAAATAGAGAATACATTTGACTTTGAACGCCTAAACACAAGCTTAAACGAAAAAATTGAAGTTCTAGAAATCAAATTAAAAGATCCTTTATCAGTAAGTAATTCGACCGTTTCAAATATTAAAAATCTTTATGAAATTTCGAGCAGCAAGGTTAAGAATTTTGCTAAATGTAATCAATTATCTGTGTATGTGAAAAAATCTTTATGAAGTATTTACTTCTGAAATTCATTGATTTTGAATGACAAAGAAGCTGATGAAAACATTTATATGATAATGGCAGCTATTTTTCAACAAGTTGAACAGGCTAATTCTGAATTTACAGCACAAAAAGCTGCGGAATGATTACAAACAAATTGGGAAACACTTAATAAATAAATGTTTTTCAACTTTTATTAAAGTGTCTTCTGGCGCTTTTTTATTTATTATTAACTTCAAATTTATTACTATGGCATAGGTTTATTTGTAAAAAGGAGGTTATATGAGTGAAGTTAAAGAAGCGCGCAAAAGAAAACATAGACAACGTTTTTGAGAAACTTTACGTGAAATTGGTATTATTGTTACTTCTGATTCAGAATTAAATATTCGTAAGAAAAAACACGCAATTTTCATCAAAATGGCGCGCAATATTTATGCAGTTTTTGTTACATTCTTTATTATTTTTTCTTTTACTTCCTTTTTATTGCTTAAACAAGACATTCGCTCTGCAGCGTCAATTAAAATTGCTATTGCAATCGAATTAACAACTTTTTTAGTTTTTTTATCAGATTTTGTAATTCGGTGAATTACATTTCCTACGCGCGACTCGAAATATAAAGGTTCGTATTTTAAAAGCTTTTTGAGATTTTTGTTAACAGCAAGTTGTTGAATTTGTTTTTTATCAATCTTACCTTCATTAGTTGTTGTGAATCTTTGACTTGGTCCAACGACTAAAATTAGATTCATTGAAATTTTAGGTAATTTGAAAGTAATTCGCTTTTTACGTTTCTTTTTACTTTTGAATATGTTTGCTATTTTTAAAAGTAGTGCAAAATTACTTAAAGATCAAAAACACATCATTTTTTATTCAATTTTATTTGTCATTATTTTCGTGGCTTTAGTTGCGCTCACGATTTACTATACAGAAAATAATTTTGCAACAAATAATTATGGAAAATTAGGTTATGCTTCTGTCGACGAATTCTACAATGATCACCAAAATATCGTGCAAGATTATTGGGATTCGCTTTACTTCACATCAATTACTTTAACGACAATTGGTTATGGAGATTTTGCTCCTTATTCTGCTGCAGCCAAAATTATTGTGCCAATTATTTCTATACTTGGAATTGCGATTATTGCTGCACCTGGAGGTATTTTTGCTGGTGCTTTAATGACGGTGATTCAAGCAAATAAAAAGAAAAAGAAAACTAAGGCTGAACAAAAACTTGATCAGGATCGAGAATTTAAACTAAAAACTCACGAAATATCTAAACAAATTGAAGACCTCATTAATGCTCGTGTCACTGAATTAGTGAATGAAAAAATGAGTGAATTAAGTGAACGCATAGATTAATTTTTAAAATTCATTTTATAAATAATGCTATGTTATAGCTATAAACTTAAAACTATGTAAAGGATAATTATGATTAAACTCGGCTCACACGTGCCTTTTACCAAACCAAAATATTTAGTTGGTGCAGCAGAATATAGCCTTAAAAATGGCGCAAACACAATGATGATCTTTTTAGGAGCGCCGCAAAACAATAAGCGAGTAAGCCCCACACTTTACAATACAGAGGAGTATTTAGCTAATTTTGCTGCAAAAACACCCCCAATTGATGTTATAGTGCATGCTCCTTATATTATTAACCCAGCAAATCCTTTAAAACAAGCTTATTCAGTGGATTTTTTGGTTGAAGAAATTGAGAGAATGAATACATTCGGAGCAAAATATTTAGTTTTGCATCCAGGCGCTTATACAACTTTTGCTCCCGAACAAGCCTTAGATACTTTGGCTGCTAGTTTAAAAATGATAATTGAACGAACAAAAGATGTGGTTATTTGCATTGAAACTATGTCGGGCAAAGGTACAGAAATTGGAATTAATTTCGACCAAATTAAATATTTGTTAACTAAAGTTGATGATGAACGTGTGCAAGTTTGTTTAGACACATGTCATATGTGGGATGCTGGCTATAATTTAAAAGACTATTCAGAATTTAAAAAAACTTTAAAGAAATATGACCTATTAAAGAATGTGAAAGTTATTCACTTAAATGACTCGAAAAATGAATTAAATTCTCATAAAGATAGACACGAAAATATTGACCAAGGTAAAATTAAATTAGCAACACTTGCAAAGTTTGTGCACGACCCAGATTTTGCTAACATTCCAATTATTTTGGAAACACCTATTCCCGATTCAGGGCAAATTTATGACCAAGAAATTGCAATGCTTCTCAAGCATAAATTTTAGTTTTATCTTTATAATTATAAATACTGCAACTTCGTTAGATGTTTCTCAATATTACTATGAAATAGACCCGTAACACAACTTTCTGTTTGACAGAAGTGTAGAAAGAAAAAATGAAAAGCAAATTAGAATTTTTAGTTGAACGTGATGAAAAAATACGTTTAAAAGCATATTACCAATACTTAAAAGAACCTAAACTTTGTACTATTACCAGTCATAAACCTGGACACATTACTAACTTTTTTGAAAGTCACAGTGCTGTGGTTTTTTTGGACAAAAAATTTCAAACCTATGACGATCTTATTAACTGAATTGATACTAAATTAGTCACTGCCGGTCGTGCTTACCAAATTGATGTTGCTTCTTTTGCTTCGGATACTTTACCAATGAGTGATGTAGTGAAAGCTTTTGTGTCTCGCTTAATTTTTCACGAAGCACAACTCTTTAATAAAAAGAAAAAAGCTCCTGAAGCAAAACCAGACATTAGTTTAATTTTCCCAACCAGAGAATGAGAACACGTTTTTAATCGTTACAAAGTTATCGCCGAAGCACGCAATAGTGCACGTAACTTGCAAATTATGCCTGAAAACTTTTGTAATTCAGAACAGCTAGCAGCTTACATTGAAACTGATTTTCAAAATATCCCTGACCTAAAGGTGACAGTTCTTAACAAAGCTGAAATCGAAAAATTAGGGATGGGACTATTGCTTTCAGTGAACCGCGGTTCAACTTTCGAACCAAGAGTGGTCGTGGTTGAATACACACCGAAACCAGAAAGTCAAGACAAGGTTGTGCTTGTTGGTAAAGGCATTACTTTTGACACAGGTGGCGTAAATACTAAAGGTTACCAGATGGAAGGAATGAAATACGATATGTCTGGTAGCGTGATTGCAGCCTACGCGGTGAAAGCTTTAGCTTTAGCTGGTATCAAAAAAAATGCGGCAGCTGTAATGATGATTACTGATAATCGTCAAGATGGGGATGCTTCATTACCTGAAAATGTGTACACTGCAATGTCTGGACACACTGTTGAAGTAAGTGACACCGATGCAGAGGGAAGACTTGTGTTAGCTGACGGTTTACATTATGCTGTGTCTAAACTCAATCCTTCAGTTGTTGTTGATGTGGCTACTTTAACTGGAACAATGGTTTCTATTTTCGGTTCAGTTTACACAGGTGTATATGCTACTGATGATAAAGTTTATGAACTTTTTGCAAAAGCAGCTCACGACGGGCACGAAAAGATCTGAAGATTGCCAATGCATGCTGATTTCCACAAAGGTAACACAGAAAGTGATGTTGCAGACCTTAAAAACTGGTCAAAAACAGTACGTCAAGATGCAAATCAAGCAGCAATGTTTCTAAAAGAATTTGTAGGTGATGTTCCTTTTGTTCATTGTGATATTGCTGGCACTGCCGACATTGCCGGCAAACCACAAGGAGCTTTAGTGGATACACTATTCGAATTTATGGCGCTGTTTGCGCAAAGAAAGTTGAAATAATAATGGCAGTTACAAATCGAATTGAAGATTTTAAAAATCGTTTAGTGGCATTTTTGGAAACAGAAGCGCCTTCTCGTAATGAACAAGCTGTAGCACAATTGCTGCTCAAGAATCTACCAGCCAATGCATTTGAAGTTAGTTACGATAACTTTGGTTCAGTTATTTTGCACAAGCCAAGCCGCCACGCGAATGCACCAAAGGTGCTAATTGCAGCACATATGGATGAAGTAGGTTATCAAGTACGATCAATTGATGAACAAGGTTTTGTTTGAGTAGAGTCAGTCGGTGGTGTGTGACCATCTGTAGTTATTGGCACTAAAGCAGTTTTAGTGACTTCTACAGGTCAACGGATTGAAGGCGTTTTTGGTCACACTTCAGTTCATGTTTTGAGTTTAGAAGCGCGAGCTAAGGCTTTAACTAATAAAGAACTTTATGTTGACTTTGGTTTTGAATCTAAACAACAAGCGCTTGATCTTGGTGTTCAAATTGGCGACTATATCTATTTAACAGGGTCAACGGTCAAATTTCCTCATCAACCACATCTAATTGCTGGCAAAGCAATGGACAACCGCGCTGGTCTGTGTGTTTTAGTCGAGTTGGCCAACGCAATAGCTGCAAGTGAATTAACAGTTGACTTATACTTAGTTGGAACCGTACAAGAAGAAGTAGGCACCCGTGGTGCCAAAACTGTGGTAGATTTAATTGAGCCTGACGTTGCTATTGCACTTGATACAACAGTTAGTCATGACACCCCCAATATTACAGCAGGCACAACTAAACTAGGGCAAGGTGTAGCGCTTAGAATGATGGATGGCGGTATGATGGCGGATCCTAAACTTGCTAATTTTTTAAGCACAATTGCCAACAAACACGACATTAAACACTATAAATTTATTTCAATGGGTGGTGGCACAGACGCATCAGCTTTACAATACACTAAGGGCGGAGCTAGTGTAATTACCATCTCATTACCGCAACGTTATTTGCGTTCGCCAATTGGTGTTTGCGATGTTAATGATTTGTTAGCAGCAAGTGATTTATTAACTAGATTTGTACTCGAATTGAACGAAGATAAATACAATAATATATTAAAATATAAATAAATCAGGTCACGAAAGGAGTTAAATGTCAACAGGAGGATGAATCGGCATCATTATTGCTGTGGCAATTGTATGTTTAATTGTAGGTGCTATTACTGCTTTCATTGGTGCTAGAAAAAGTTTTGAAAAGCAAATTAAAGAAAACCCCCCAGTAACTGAAAAAATGATTCGTGCAATGTATGCGCAAATGGGACGAAAAGCTTCCGAAACGCAAATTAAAGCTGTGATGCGTTCGATGACTAACGCAAAATATGAGAAAAAATAATCAATGTGAGCTGTAAATCCAACAAAGTAAAAATGACGAACATACCTATTTCGCAATAGTATTCGTCATTTTTTTTATTCTAAAGTTAACCTAAAATTACTCTGTTACGACTTTCATACTGATAATCAATACCATAAATTTCGCCGTCGGCACATTTGATTACAATCGCATTTTTAGTCGGCGTTGTGGTAGCAAAGAAAATTTTAATTCTTTCTCCCTTTGTTCCTAAAACATAAGCTCCAGGAGTTGTTGCGAAGGCTCGAATTTTATTAATTGCTTGTTCACAAGTCAAAGAATTTTCTAAGAAAGCTTGCTCTTTCAGCAATTTTGGTGCGAGCGTTACCTTCGCACTCTCTTGTGGAACTTTTTGATAAATCCCATGGTTAATTTTGTTAATAATCTCAACAATATTTTGAGCAGTTAAGTTACTCAATTGAGTAAAAACATCGCTTGCAACATCTCGTGGTTTGATTTGATAGTGCAAAGTAGTAAAAACATCACCAGCATCCATTTCGAGAATCATTTCCATAATTGAAATACCGGTAATTTTATCTCCATTTAATAATGAGTGCTGAATGGGCGCTGCGCCCCGATATTTTGGTAAAAGCGAACCATGAACGTTGAGATTATATTTTTTTGCTAATTTCAAAATACTAGCTGGCACAAATTGTCCAAAAGCAGCGGTAATGAAATAGTCATAGTTCAGTTGACTTAATTCATCCTTAATTTGGCCAATTTTTTCAGGTTGGAAACAAGGAATATTATATTTTTGCGCAAGTAATTTGGTTGGAGTTGGTAAGGTTTTGTGTCCTCGATTCGCAGGGCGATCTGGTTGTGAAACGATTCCAACAACGTGGAAATTTTGAATGATTTTTTCAAAAATAGGAACAGCAAATTCAGGTGTCCCCGCCAGTAAAATTTTTATCATATAATTAGTCCTTTATTGATTTTTGCGCTCCGATTTGCGGCTTTTTGATGTAATAAGGTTCGATTTTGATTAAATCTTGATAATTGTATTTTTTAAATAATTTTTGATACGCACTGAAATGCGAACAAAAATGAAGCCAGTCCACTTTGTCGGTTTGCATTTCATTGTCATGAGCAACAACTTTTATGTTTTGCGCGTCAAAAACATTTTCATTACAAAATTGGTACATTTTGTTACCAGATGCATTTAAATAAAAATTTTTCTTTTGCGGGTTTTGGTGTTGCAAAATTTCAAAAGTACTAATAGTAAACATAGGTTTTTTCAGGATTGTTGCCATTGTTCTTAGAAAGGTTAATGCTGTTCTGACTCCTGTAAAATAACCAGGTCCTAAATTCAAATAAAATTCTAAAATTTCGCTAATTTTTGTGTTTGTTTCGTTAACTAATTTGTTAAATTCATCAACTAATAAATGAACCTTTTTTGGAGCATTTACAATGATTGTTTGTTTAATACAGTTATTATTTTCGTCAAAGAGAATTAGTGCAAAATCTTCATTAGCAGTATCTGCATATATTTTCATTTTGTTCCTTTTTACATCATTTTATTGTGAAATTTTAACACACGGAAAGCTTGAATACTATTAAAGAAAAATTACGAAATTTGTCCTTAATTGAAAATTAATTGTTCGTATTTTCACAAAAACGGAGCATTTAACCCAAAAAACAATCTTACCCTTTATAATTTTATTGGTTAGAGTCAATGTCAGATAATAACCTTGATATATTTGTTGAATAGATTTTTATCATTTTTACATAAAGGACAAAATGACAACATCAACACCGTGAGACAATTTTAAAGGACTAATAACCGCGCAAGGAATGTGAGGGGCAGTTATTGTTACCCTTATGTTTATTTTAATTGGTTATTATGTAACAAAAAAAGGTATCTTTACGCGTGAAATTAATGGAAAACTTGCCAAGTTTACATTAGAGTTTGCGCTTCCATTTTTAACTATTAGCGCGTTTATGGCTGCTGCAAACAAAGACCTTGCAAAACAAGTTGGAGTGGTGCTCGGACTTTCACTTGCATTCTACTTGATTTTCCACACGTTAGCATATTTAGTCGCTAACTTTTTCCCTCGTATGGTTCCTAAATTTATTAATAGACAAGCCGAAGCTTTATTCAAGAGAACCCAAGAAAAAAATCCAGGTAACTTGGAAACTTTTGAAAGATTTAGAGAAGCTTACCTTGTTGATTATAGACAAAAATTAATGGCTATTCAAGCTATGATCGCTTATGGTTCATTGCAATTTTTTGCGGTTCCAATAGTAGACGCAATGAAAGGAGTTGTATTTGACGAATACGCCAGAGCTCTTCTTCAAGTTTGAAACTTGCCATATATGATTGGCGCGTTTGGATTCTTGCCACTTATTTACAGTGGAGACAAATTCAGTAAAAAGAATGCTAAAAATATCTTAAAACAAGTATTTAGCCCAATGATGATTTGTCTTTATGTTTCATTGCTTTTATGAGCAATTCAATTTATTCCAGGTGCAGATACTAAATTTGTGGCTAATGCTGCATACTCAGCAAAACATCCATACACTCTTTCTACAGTAGAACCTAAATTAGCCTCTGGTACTTATTGAGAAACATTTAGAATTCAACTTCCAGCACTAGGTAACGCAATTGACACTGGTTCAAAGATTATTTCACCTCTTGCTTGACTTGTAATTGGTGGTTCACTTGCAGTTAGTGATGTTAAAAAAGCTGCTAAAAACCCTACAGTTTGAATTACAACGGTGCGTAAATTATTTACATTACCACTTGTAGTGTTCTTAGTTGTATTAGGTTTGGTAGCAGGAGGGGTATTTGGGGAAAAAGGTAACTCTACAGCAATACTTCTTGTACTTCTTGCTGCAACTCCACCAGCTGCTGTATGTACAATTTTCTCGGTTACAGCAAATCACAAATACGTAAACTTAACTTCAGAAGTTTCAACATTATCAACAATTGGTGCGTTGATAGCAATGCCTGTTTGAACAATTATTGCAAAATTAAGCTTTGATGCAATTTACCCAGTTGGTGCATTGCCAGTAGTAGCGTAAAAATTGTACTAATTGATGATTTTACAAGTTTAAATCAAATGAAAAAGCTCTCCCCAAAGGGCTTTTTCTTTGCGCCTTTTTAACCTTCGCACATCATTTTGTGTTAAAATTTTTATGTAAAAAATAATTACTAAATGAACTAAAAACCAATCAACTTTTCAAAAAAGTAGTAGTTATTTCTACAGATTATTTAAACAAACATTTAAAAAAGGATATCAATTTATGAAAAAAATCGTTGTTATCGGCTTAGGTAATGTTGGTATTACATTTACAACAATCGCGGTGACTCGTGGTTTAGAAGCTGAATACGTATTCATCGACAAAAATGAAAACGTATGTGAAGCACACGCGCACGACTTACAAGATATGGTTGCATTAATGCCTAGAAACCGTTCAACTTTCAGAAAAGGTACTTTTGCTGACGCTAAAGGAGCTGATGTTGCAATTATTACTGCATCAATTCCTATGAAGAACTTAACCGACCGTTTAGCTCTTGCTGCCGAAAATGCTAAGTTAATGAAACACTTTGGTGATGAATTAACCAAAAACGGTTTCACTGGCGTTGTAGTTGTTGCCTCAAACCCATGTGATGTGATGGCCGCTATCTTGCCATACGCTTCAGGCATTCCTCACCACAGAGTTATTTCAACTGGTACTTTACTTGACTCAGCTAGATTGAAGAAATTCATTGGTGAAAAATTGAATGTTGCTGCAGACACAGTGCAAGCATCAGTACTTGGTGAACACGGTGCAAGTGCGATGGTAGCATGATCAACAATGAAAATTGGTGACTCAAACCTTCAAGACTTAATTTCAGCAGGTGTAATTAAGAAAGATGAATTAGACGAATTACTTGTACGTACTGTTAAAGAAGGTCTTTACATTTACAACCTTAAGGGCAACACACAATTTGGTATTGGTACATCACTTTACGAAATTACCAGTGCTGTTGTTAACGACAAGCGTCTTGTAATGAATGTTGGTGTTAAATTACCAAAAGAATACAAGAACGCAGGTATTTACACTTCAATTCCTGTAATCGTTGGTAAAAATGGTTACGAATACCTTCCAAGCAAGGTAAGTTTCAACAAAGACGAACTTGCTGCTTTTGAAAAATCAACTACAGCATTAGCTAAAGTACACAAGGATACACTTGGCTTAATCGACGTTGATGTTGACTTTAAATAATTATTTCTTAGTCCAACAAATAATCACTCAAATTTAGCCTTTAGAAATTTCACTAAATTTGTGTTAAAATGAAATTTTATTTAATCATTTATTAAACTTTTCTAATTTACTTTACTTAAAACTTTTATTCTTTACTTTTAACTTCAGAGTTTGGGTGCTAACTTAAAATTAGTTTCTACAAACTCAAAGACCTACAAATCAAGCTTTTAGGTTTGTAGGTCTTTTTTTAACTAAAAACACAAACTAGCTAACACTAGTTATACTTTTATAATTAAAGAAACATACTCTCCAAGGAATAGAAAATGAAATACTACTTAGCTTATGGTTCGAATTTAAATCTTACCCAAATGCAACAACTTTGCCCCGATGCCACAGTTATTTGCCAAACAACCTTATCTAATTACACACTCAACTTTAAGCGCCTTACTGATTCTGCTTACTTAACTCTTGACTGCACACCAACAAGCACTGCTGTTGTTCCGGTGGTAATTTACCAAATTAGTCCTCGTGACCAAGAGGCACTTGATGCGTTTGAAGATTTTCCCACCCTTTATAATAAAGAAATTTTCCGCATCAACTTCGAACATAACGCTCAAATGAAAACCATCGAATGTTTCGCCTACGTGATGAATCCAGCTGCAACTGTGGCGCTGCCAACCCAAACATACTGACAAGTTTGTTTAGAAGGTTATCGTACTTGAAACTTTGACCAAAGAATTTTGTTCGAAGCGCTTGCACGCGCTGTAAAAAAGCAATAAAAAACTTTGACATTGTCAAAGTTCTACACACCAAATTCATTAATGCTACGCACTAATGTTGCGCCAATAGCATTCATTTCTGCTAGTGGTTTAAATAATCTATCTTCGAATTGAGTAATATAGTTACTTACAAACAGCTCGGGGCCTTTGTTTTGATTAATCACAGTTTGTCAATTATCTAAAAATGTTTCAAAAGCGAATGTTTGCCCTTGTACCTGCGTATTAATAATAACAATTTTTTCGCTTGTAAGTCCTAGCGCAGATTTAGCGGCGATAAACCGTTGATAAAAATCAGTAATTGCTTGCGCTTTGTTGTTAGAGTTGATAATAATTTGTCCAGTTTGTGGATCGCGGTAAACAACAAACATCGATGTTCATTCGCGTCACAAATTTACCAGTGCGTGCACATGTCCATAAGTACCATCGGGGTTAAGCACATTGCCAAGTTTGGAATAATCAATTCCACTTTTGGAAGCATCATAAATTTTCGCAACAAAATCTGTGTGAAAACTTGCTGCATCAGTATTTAAACGAGTGAACAAAATGTCAGTTTTTTCCTTATCGCCATGATAAAAAGGTCAATCTTGACTTAAATATGGGTCGATTGTGAGAGTACGATAAAAACGTCCATAGGCAGTACGTTCAAAAGTTGTGAGCGCCGACTGCACAACTTCATCAATTTCACGATTTAAACGACCAAAATTTCAAATTTTAGCGGCAAAATTATCTTGGCTAAAAAAACCGTTAGTATTCAGGTCCATAGCTTCTAAAACTCAGGCTAAATTGGTTTTGAGCGACACAAAAGTGCCATCACTAGCATAATAACCAATGTCTTTAGCGTCGAAAGGTTGTTGTAACAAGAGCGAAATCTTGTTTTGGTTACTGATATTTTGCGTTCAGTAGTTGGTAATTTCGTTCACGCGTGCTCAATCTTTGAGTAAATATTTGTAGGCGCTTTCGTTTTGGTCTTTGCTTAGAAAGTTAGTAACTTGTTGGTAATTGTGCTGGTAAGTTTCTACGTTTTTAGCAAAATCAATGCTAAAAGTAACTTTAAGTGTTTGTTCTAGTTGATAAAAACTACTTGAGCAGCTAACTGTGCTCAAGACTAGAGGTACAGGTGTGAAGGTTAATCATTTTCATTTACTTTTCATGCGTTGGTTGTTCTTTAGTTTGAAGTCGTGCTTCTTGTTGGCGAACCAAGAATTTTAAGTCTTTGAGTTCTTTCAATTTTAGTGGGCGGTAAGCGCCAATTGGTAAATTTTGAATCGTTAAATTCGCATACTGAATTCTTTTTAAAGTTAGTACTTTTCGTTCGAAGTGTGCAAACAAAAGTTTGACATGGTGATAAGAACCTACGTGCAGAGTAACTAAGTATGACTTCTGATCAACTTGCTGTACAAGTTGGTGAGAAATTTTACCATTAACTAGAATCCCTTTGTTAATTTGGATTAATTCTCTGCGAGTTAATGGCGCATCAAGGCGTGCACGATATATGCGTTGAATTTCATATTTTGGGTGTGTTAATTGGTTAACTAATTTAAGGTCATTAGTTAAGAGCAAAGCACCGGTTGTATCGTAATCAAGCCTACCTACAGGTACTATACGTAAACTAGTATCAATTAAATCAACAACAGTTGTTCTTTTCTGTGGGTCACGTGCTGTGGTAATTGTTTTTGGTGGTTTGTTTAATAAAATGTAAACTAATTGTGGTGGTTCCAAGTCTAAAGGCTGGTTGTTAATGGTGATTAGATCAGCACTAGTTGCTAAACTTCCAAGGGGTGCGACTTGACCGTTTATGCGTACTTTCCCTTGTTGAATTAGTTTTTCTGCTTCGCGTCGCGAACAATAGCCACTAGCTGCAATTAATTTTTGTAACCTAGTTTTGTTTAAGTCAGTGATCATAGATTCTTTGTGTTGGTTCATCAAAAACAACTCCCTTAGCAAGGTTAAATTCATAATTAGCTCGCACCACAGCTACAAACCCGGCTTCGAAGTCTTCAAGCGCAAGCTTTCTAAGTTTCTGAATACCGGGTCAACGTCTGCCCTCGCAAATTTTGTCTGCAACAAATAAAATTTTATCGAGTATTGACATATCAATTGCCATCGTGGTATGAATTTTAATAGCGTGCAAAATGTCTTCATCAGACAACTTGTAAACATGTTTCAACCAATAATAACCAACTAACTGATGATACTCGTGTTTCTTGATACTTTTGGCTTGACTAAGCGGCATAAATCGTGCTAAAAATTCGACTGCCACTTCACCTTCAACATACTTACAAATATCATGAAATAAACCAGTAAAATATGCTTTCTTAACGCTGTAATTAGTTGCTTGTGCGAGTTTCACAGCAAATTCAGCTGTTTGGACACAGTGTTTAGCACGGTCAGGCCATCTTTTTAAAGTGTTGTGAACAATTTCTTTTGCGTACAAGAAATTTGCGCCAATGTAGCTAGCAACTTTATCGTCACAATATTCAAGGTGACCACTACGAATCGCAGTTGAAGATTCTTCGAACAATGGGTTTTTAAGCAAAATTACATTAAAACGCTTGGCATTGATGCGATTAATTTGTTTAGAACGACGAAAAGCAACAAGTTGACAGTTTGCAGCAATTTCTTCAATATATTCTCATTTATTAAGTTTAGGTAGTAAATCTGAACCCATTAAGAAGAAAAGCTGATCGTTTGGGAACTTTTGCCTAAAGTATCTAATTGTTTCAAAGGTGTAACTTACACCACCACGTTTTGTTTCAAATTCGCTTACAGTAAAATTAGGTTCATCAGCAAGTGCTAAATTCAACATATTGATACGATCTTGACTATCAGCGATACTTTGTTTCTTCTTGAAAGGATTTTTGGCCGCGGGAATAAAAATGATTTGATCCAGTTCTAGTTGCTTACTTGCTAAACGCGCAATTTCTAAATGTCCCTTATGCACAGGGTTAAATGAACCGCCAAATAAACCAATTTTCATTTTTACTCCTTACTTTTTTCATCTTCAGATTTGAATTTAATATTGTTTTTGCTATAAGTTTTATCACGCAAGAAATCTTTTCCAGTTAAAAATATTTTGTCATTACTTTGGCGATTTAAACCACGAATTACTTGTTTAACTTTTGTTACTTGTTCATTAACTTGCATTTTTTGTAACATTTTTTGCGTTTTTACTCTACTTGTTTCAAACAATTTTAACTGCTGACCAACATCTTCGATTGGTAAAATATGATTTAATTTTACTCCAACACCACGAATTAATTCGCCGTTTCAAAAAGAATTGAACGCTCTTAATATATTTTCTAAAATGTCATCATAATCATTTGTATAGTCAGTTAGCTTCAAATTTTTTCCATCTCAAGTGCGGTCCATTTTGCGAACAGTTACACCTACCGAATTGGTCACATAATCACGATTTCGTGCTTTGGTAACAATTTTACGAGTAAGAGTTTTGATAATATCAATAATTTCCTCTTCATTATTCATTTCACCGTGAAAAAAAGTAAAATCTGCAGAAATACTTTTAGCATTTTGCGGACTTTTTAGGTCATCGTCGCCAAGTCCTTGAGCTTGTTTAATAATACGATCACCAGTGGTGTGCATAATTGCATAAACTTCAGGACTATTGTATTCTAGTTTTGCTAAATCACCTATTTTATAGACTCCAATAGCATTTAACTTTGGTAAAGTTGCTTTGCCAATTCCAAAAAATTCAGATAAATCCAAAGGTCAAATCAATTCCTTGAAATTCTTCTGTGTAATCATACGTACACCGTTCGGTTTTGCTAGATTGGTTGCCATTTTTGCTAAAAATTTATTGTATGAAACACCGATTGAAATTGGAACTTTAAATTTTTGCGCAATATCTTTTTGTATGCCATAAGCTAACGTAATAGGATCTGACTCACCTAAAAAATTTGTTACATCAATTCAACATTCATCGATTGAAAAAATTTCGATTTTATCAGCATATTTTTGTTCTATGTAATTAAAAATTTTGGTCGATAACTCAGAATATAAATTGTAATCGGGCTCAACAACGATAGCTTTCGGTTCAACATTAAAAATCATATAAAGAGGTCAGCCCACCTTTACCCCTTTATTTTTTAATTCATAGCTAATTGATGTCGCAATTGAGTGGCGATTTCTTCTTCCAATTAATACTGGTTTGCCAATTAAACTAGGATTAATAGTTCGGTGTGCGCTCACAAAGAAAGAATCACAGTCAATATGAAAAATAGTTTTAGTTTTGGGCATCTTCAAATTTTTTAATAAGTAAACGTGGTAACATCATGCAACAGTTTAGGCGGTTGTGATGTAATTTAACATTATCAAAGACCATTAATTCACCGAGTAAATTTTGTTCTTCATCTGAGAGTGTTTTTCCTGTGAGCAATTTTTCATAAATTGCTATTTTATTGGTGTATTGCTCAAATGTATTATTTAAAAGTCAGTCGCACAAAATATCAGTCGAAGCAATAAAAAATGCACAGCCTTCACCTTTAAATTTGATATCAACTAATTTATTTTGATCGAAATGAGGTTCAATTACCAAAAAGTCGCCACAACTTTCACCATATTTTTTGGTTTCATTCTTAAATTTAACATCGTTGCTAACTTTAAACTTAGGCTCAAGATAATGTTTCATTATGATTTCGCGTTTTTGATTTTGATTAAACAACAAGAAAATCACCTCCATCCTTAAGAGCAGCTATTAAAGCGTCACAATCTGTTTTGTCATTATAAATTGCAAGTGAAATGCGAACAAAACTTTTTTCACTTCTGGTATTTTTAAGATATTGAGCGCAAAAAGCTCCAGCACGAACATAAATGTTTTTTGTTGCTAAATAGTGAGCAACATCTTGAGCTGGAATTCCTTTAATATTAAAAAGAACAATATGATTATCATTTGAGTTATATAACTGTAAATTAGGTATATTTGCTAAATTGTTGTACAAATATTTAGTAATTTCTTCAAGAGTTGCTTTGGTTTTTTTGTAACCTAAATGTTCGTTAAAAAAATCAATTGCTGCATCAAACATATGAATGGCACCGAGATTTGGAGTTCCAGGCTCCATATTCATTACACCTTGATTAATACAAATTTCTCCATCTTTTTCTACTGCATCAAGAGTGCCACCACCAATAAAAGTTGGTTGCAATTGTTCAGCTAAATGTTTTTGCATTGCTAAAACTCCGAAACCTGTTGGTCCGTAAAATTTATTTGCGCTAAAAACTACAACATCACTAAGTTGTAAATCAACCGGTTCACTTACAATCGCTTGAGCAGCATCATTGATAATCAAACCTTGATTTCTTTGTAATTTAGTTCTAATTTTTTGGATATCAAAATGCTTTTCTAATGTGTTTGTTACTTGTGAAAAAGCAACTATTTTTGTCTTTTCATTAATGTCGTTTTCAACGTTTTCAGAAAAAATTACTTTAGCGCCAACTTTATTAGCAAGCAAAATTCAAGGACCAATATTTGATGAATGGTTGTAATTTGATAAAAGAATTTGATCATCTTTTTTGATTAAAATTTCTAACATTGAAGCGATTTTATTTAAAGAATCTGTTGCGCCTGAAGTAAAAACTATTTTGTCCCCTGATTTTGCATTAAGTAATTTAGCAACTTTTGAACGCAAATTTTCAATAGTTTCTTTATTTTTAATTCCAATTGTTGCTTCACTTGTGCGTGTGCTTACCGCATATTTGGTATAAAAATCATTGCCAGCTTCAACGACTTGGAAGGGTTTTTGCATCATTGCAGATGAATCAAAATATACTATTTGATTTAGTAAGGGAAAAAACTTTTTCAATTCATTGTTGGATTTCATATTCTCACCTGCTAAATAAATTAATTTAAAAGTTAAGTTAGGGTAATTTAGCTTTCTGCTGTACTGTTAAATTTAATTTGTTTTCTAAAAATTTTCGTTTTATGGAGTTAAAAGAGAAATGGGATTAAAAAATAAATTTTTTGATTATAGTTATTATGTTTTTAAAAAGCATTATTAATAATGTAGTTTAAATAAAAATTCATTTCATCATTCGACATATGTTTCTATTTCATAGTTCTATTTGAAAAAAATTATTCATATTTTTTACTCAAATCATTTACATTGTAACCATCGTCACTGTAATCGAAATAATATTCATCGTCATCTACATAATATTGTTTAAATTCACGTTGAAGAAAAACAATAATTTCACCACCCTGATTTTCAATTGAATATTCATAATTTTCTTTGATTAGCAAGTCTAAGGCTGTAGTAAATAAAGCGCCATTACCTTTACCTGTGATAATGTGCACAACTGGAATTTTGATTCGAAGCGCGTTGTCTAATAAAATTACTACCTTGCTAATTGCTTGAATTTGGTCTAAACCATGTAGATCTAAAAAATTTGATGCCATTTATTTAAATTTTTGACAGTTGGAACAAAAATATGTTCCGCGGTTTTGTACATATATTTTTTCAATTGGATTTTGACAACGATAACAAGGTAAATTGACACGGGTGTGAACTTTTAAAAAGTTTTGATAATTTCCTTTTTTGCCATTTAATGAAGCATAAGACTGTATAGAAGAACCGCCTTCTTCTGTAGCTTTGTCCATAATTGCTTGCGCAACAGTTAAAAGCTGTTCAGCTGTTTCGAATGAAGCAATTTGATTGCAAGGAGTAAGTGGATGAATTTTTAGTTCTCACAAAACTTCGTTAGCATAAATATTACCAATGCCGAGCACAAGATTTTGGTCTAGTAAAGCGCTTTTTATAGGGACTTGCTTTTTGGCTAATTTGTTGAAAAATCAGTGTGGATCGGTTTGAGCAGGAATTTGCCCTAATTTGTGCAATGGTTCAGTAGTGAAAAGCTCAGTTTTGGTTTTAATGTGGAAAGTGCCAAATTGACGAGCATCATTGTAATATAGGGTTGAATTATCACTAAAAGTAAAAACCACATAGTCATGTGGCATTCGAGGGCGCATTTTGTGATAAGTGGCATATTTACCAGTCATTCGTAAATGACTAATAATGTATTTATCGTTTGTTAATTCAAATAAAATAAACTTTCCAACATTTGACATTGAAGTGATTTTTTCACCGATAACAAACAATTCAAATTGTTGAATAGTACTATTTTTTAAGAGTTTATCTAAAAATACTTCAACTTTTGTAATAGTTTTATTTAACACAATTTGTTCGAGTTGGCGCACTACTGTAATTACTTCAGGCATTTCAGGCATAGTTTAATTATAATTCGAAATATTTTTTGTAAAATTCAATTTTAAACCAAGACCCCAAGGAGTGTCAATGTCGAATCAAGCCCAAAATTTAACAATCAAAGCACAAATGAGCGAGCTTATTACTAAGTTAAATCAATGAAATAAAGAGTACTATTTAGATAACAATCCTAGTGTTTCAGATTTGATTTATGACCAAACTTTACTTAAACTTGAACAATTAGAAGCAGAATATCCAGAATTAATTTCTCCACTTAGCCCAACACAAAGAGTTGGTGGATATGTTGATACTAAATTTCAAAAAGTTGCTCACCAAACACCTATGCTTTCGCTTAACAAAGCTTACAACTTTGAAGAAATTACTAAATTTGTTGAGAACATTGAAAAAATTCTCCCGCTAGAGTCAATAATGTTTAATATTGAACCAAAAATTGATGGACTTTCAATTGCTTTGCATTATAAAAATGGCTATTTAGTACAAGCTTTAACTCGTGGTGATGGCCAAGAGGGTGAAGATGTGACACACAACGTTAGAACCATTGCAACCATCCCCCAATTAATTGACTATACACAAGACATTGAAATCAGGGGTGAAATTTATTTAAATAAAAATCAATTCGCCACAATCAACGCTGAATTAACAGCAAAAGGTGAAAAGGAGTTCGCTAACCCGCGAAATGCTGCCAGCGGAACTTTGCGACAAATTAATCCTGAAGTTGTGCGTCATCGCAAATTAGATGCATTTTTGTATGAAATAGTTGATGCACCGAAACACAATTTAACTTCGCAACACAAAGTTATTGAGTTTTTAGTTCAACTTGGACTTCCAACTAATCCAATGAATAAGTTAGTTGAAGTGGAAGATTTAGCTGATGAAATTGAAGCTTTTGCGGAAGTAAAAAATACTTTACCTTATGATGCTGATGGTTTGGTAATTAAACTTAATGATTTAACTTCTTGGTCAAAACTTGGCAGCACAGCCAAATTTCCTAAGCACTCAATTGCTTTTAAGTATGAAGTTGAAGTAGCAACAAGTACCATTTTAGATATTAAACCTACAGTTGGACGTACTGGCAAGATAACTTATGTAGCAGCTTTAGTTCCAGTAGAACTTAATCAGACAATGGTACAAGCCGCCACTTTACATAACTATAATTTCATTAAGAGTTTAAACATCGACATTGGTGATCAAGTCAAAATCATCAAAGCTGGAGAAATTATTCCTAAAATCATTGGTCAAGTTGTTCCTAAAAACCACACAAATTATCCTAAAGCATTAGTGTGCCCATCCTGTGGTGAAACTCTAGTTGAACTCGATGATAATGTCGACCAATTTTGTGTCAATGAAGCATGTTCAGAAGTCATTATCAACCAAATTTATCACTTCGCTTCACGTAAGTCAATGAATATTGTTGGCCTCGGACTTAGCACCGTGAAAGATTTTTACCGGGAAAAATTACTTACTAATATTAGCGATATCTTTGAACTTAAACAAAAAACTCAACAATTGTTAGCTTTACCTTTGTTTAAAGATAAAAAAGTTAACAACCTACTTACCAACATTGACACTGTTTGCAAAACCACTGCTTTCTACCGCGTGCTTTATGCTATCGGAATTAAAAATGTCGGCGAGAGAGCAGCCAAAATAGTTTCAAATTACTACAAAAATTTCACTGAAATTTTAGCTGATCCTAATCTTTCCAAACTCACAAACATTCCTAATATTGGACCAAAAATCCTTGATTCTTTGCAAAAATACTTCAAAAACGAAAAAAACTATCCACTTTTAACAAAATTGGAACAAAATATAAAGTACGAAGCTCCCTCGACAGCATTGGCTTCAACTAAATTGGCAAACTTAGTTTTCGTCATTACTGGTAAACTTTCGCAGCCTCGTGACCACTTTGTTGCACTCATTGAACAAAATGGTGGTAAAGTTGCATCTTCAGTTTCTGCTAAAACTTCTTATGTCTTAGCCGGCGAAGATGCTGGTTCAAAATTAGACAAAGCTCAAGCATTAAAGGTGGAAGTTCTTTCCGAAGCAGCCTTTACAGAGCTACTTAGCAAGGAGTAAGATTACGAATGAAAAAACTTTTTATTATGGCGAACTGAAAGGCACACAAGACTTTCACCCAAACAATGCATTTCGTTGATGACTTACGTGCTGTTTTGTACAAACGTATGCAATTAGATCCTTCAATTAAAGAAGCGTTACAAACGCATGAGTACGCAATTGCGACCCCTTTTATTAACATTCCAGCGTTACGAATTATGCTTTATAACCACAGCAATTTGTTCGAGAAAAGGCCTGAGTTTTTCAATTTATACATTGCTAGCCAAGATGTGTCAGAATTTGATGAGGGTGCTTTTACAGGCGATGTGCCCGCTTTTATGATTCAAGATTTAGGCACTAAGTATGTAATCATTGGCCACTCAGAACGTCGTAGGTTTCACCGTGAAAATGAATTTATCGTTAATACAAAAGCCAAAAAAACTTTAGCAGCAGGTATGATTCCTGTGATTTGTTTAGGTGAAACCATCGAAGAACGGAACGCCGGTAAAACCAAAGAAGTAATCATTAAACAATTAGAAACTTCACTCAAAGATATTGATCCTGCTAAGGTATTAATTTCTTACGAACCAATCTGAGCAATTGGTACACAAGCTGCTTCCCCAGAACAAGCTAACGCTATGTGTCAAATTATTCGTGAACACACGCAAAACAAGTGTCCGGTGCTTTATGGCGGGAGTGTCAAACAAGAAAATATTATTAAACTCGGCTCAATGCCACACATTGATGGTTTTTTAATTGGTGGCGCTTCACTCAAAGCCGAGTCATTTGCAGATTTAATTACCACTCGAATTGAAACTAATTAGCTTAATTACAATCAAAACCCACCTTCAACTGGTGCGTTTTTTATTTTCGAAAAAAGGCTAAACTTGTTAGTCATTACAAAAAGCTAAAATCTAAATTGCTGTGATTTTTTTAACTTAGAGAATTTGTGTTCACGGTAAACTTTGCACTTTTTGCTTTTTAGACAGAAAACACGCCAGCAAGTGCTTGCTCAGCGGCAAAAAAGTGAAAAAAATGATAAAATTTGTTAATTATTACAATTTAAGAGTTTGAAACTTGTTTCAAACTCAACTAAGGAAAGGCGAGAGTAAATGAAAGATCTCAGAATTAAGGATATTTTAGCAAAAATCGATAAATTTGATGGCAAAAAAATTGAACTCAAGGCATGAGTAGTTTCCAACCGGGGCAACCTGAAAGTGAGTTTTGTGACACTCAATGATGGTTCAACTACTGATTCATTGCAATGTGTGTTAAAAGCAAGTTTGCTTGGTGAAACCAGTTTGACACAGGCAAACGAATTACACCTTGGGTCAGCTGTGCGCGTAGTTGGCGAACTTAAGCACACTCCAGATGCGCCGCAACCAGCTGAGTTGGTGGTGAGTGAATTTGCAGTTTTGAGTTTAGCAAGTGGTGATTATCCAATTCAAAAACAACAAATCAACTTAGAAACCTTACGTGAATTGCCACACGTGAGACATCGTACCAATTTGTTACGTGCTGTGTTTTTAATTCGTTCAACTTTAGCTTACGAAGTGCATAAATACTTTATTGACAATGGTTTTATATACTTTAATGCGCCAATTATCACTAGCAATGACGGCGAAGGTGCTGGCGAAACTTTTAGTGTCAACGACGCTAATGCTGAGAAACCTTTCTTTGGTGCTAATAATGCCACGTTAGGTGTAACTGGTCAATTGCACGCCGAAAGTTATGCGCTTGGGTTCAAAAAAGTTTATACTTTTGCCCCAACTTTCCGTGCGGAACATTCTAACACCAAAAAACATGCTGCTGAGTTCTGAATGATTGAACCAGAAGTTGCTTTTTACAATTTACACGATGTGATTCACCTTGCTGATGATTTGCTTAAAACTGCGATCAAAAAAACAATTGAAAAACACCCACACGAATTTAACTTTTTACTTGAACACGTTGATGCTAACTTGCTCGATCGACTTAGTGCTTTCTGCCAACAAAAATTAAATGTCATTGATTATCGTGATGCGATTGCGGAACTTGCAAAAGTGAAATCAAGATTTGAAGATCAAAACATTCACTTCGGGCTTGACTTAGCAACCGAGCACGAACGTTATCTTGCCGAAGAACTATTCAAAGGACCTGTGGCTGTGATTAACTTCCCGAAAGCCTTCAAAGCCTTTTACATGCACCAAAATGATGATGACACAACAGTAGCCGCTTTCGACTTACTTGTACCTGGAATCGGCGAACTTATTGGTGGTAGTCAACGGGAAGTTCGCATTGATAAGTTAGAAGCAAGAATCAAAGAAGTTGGCATTTCGCAAGCAGACTTGCAATGATATTTAGACTTGAGAAAATTTGGTAATGCTGGTTCAGCAGGTTTTGGCGTAGGGTTTGAACGTTTAGTGATGTATGTTACTGGAGTTGATAACATTCGTGATGTTATCCCTTACCCACGTACTTCTGGCAACATTAAAATGTAGGATGAAAGTAATTTGTGATGCAAGCACTCACTATCTTAATTTCTGATGTTACTAGTCACAAAGAGCTAGAACGCATTTTGCAAGAACTTCGTCACCAAAGCGACCAAAATTTTAATGTGGCTTTGATTCTTAATGACAATAGCCCTAAACTTTACGCAACTATCGAACAAGCACTAGTAACTTTTGGCCAACGGTTGAGTTTTATGGTTAACAACAAGAGTCGTACTACCCAAGTTGACTTACGTGACATTTGACACCGGATTACTACTGATTATATGTTTGTCACATCTTGTGCAAATTCTTTCAAACCAAATGTCATTAAAAACCTCAATCAGGCTTTAGCACAACACCAACCCGATATCTTTGAATTTGCGCCTGAATTTTGCGCTGGTGTACGGTGAAAACCCAAGTCTCGTTTAGCAGCAGAGTTTTATCCAAATTTACAAGCGAGCAAAGAACTTTATGCTTATGCCTTCCCATTCTTATTTAACAAAGTTTTTAAAACCAAACTTTTTCAACAACTTCACACCGCAGAACTCTATGTGAGCAACGATTCGACCTTTTACTCTTTACTTTCCTTTCTTTTAATGCAAGTTGCTCAGAGTTATCAATTTGACGAAACAACCTATGTCACAGTTACCATCGATAACAACGCAAAATTACCGATTACTTCATACTATGAAGATATGAAGAAAATTGAGTTAATGGTGCGTAGCGTTTATCCGGACTTAGTTCAAGAAGTTAACTATAATGTGTCTTACTTTTTACAAGTAGTTTTATTATCAATGCTTGAATACTGACACTATCCTTTTGGAGCTAAATTATTCAAAGAAAAAGATCGTAATTCTTTAGTTAGTCACAACAATCGTGCCAAAATGTTACTTAAAAAGAACATTGAAAAGCGCAACAAAAGTCTTTCTAAAGACTTACTCGCCAACAAGTATATGCAATTGCACAACCCCGAAGCTGAGTTTTTGAATTTAGACTTTATTAAAACACTGCCACAGGGTGACGAACAACTCTAATGATTTTGCACAAAAATGCTAATTTCTGAAGCCGTTTGTGCGGGCATTGACTTGATTTCTTGTGTTTTTGTGCGTTAGTATTACCACACTACTGGTTTTTAGTTGGTCAAGGCACTACCAATCATTTTAGTCTTAAATTTTATTTGTTTATTTGTGTGAGCAATTTAGATGCTGCCATTTTGTTTGTGGGAATTCCATATTTAACTGCTGGCCGCACAGTCGGAATGTTAATTAACCGTCTCCAATTTATTGCTCAAACCAAAGCAACAAAATTTAATTTACATAAGATAATTTGACAAAAGGCCATCTTTTCATGTGGTTTTTGACTGCTTACTTCCTTGCTCTTTATCATTCTAATTTATCCTCAGGATTTTGCCGCTTTCAAGGAAGCAGTTGTAAAAAGAGACACTAGCAATTTCCGTTACACAATTGCCGCGCGTCTAATTGGCTCAATTAGTGTTTTAGGGCTCTTACTTTCGACTCTTAACTACATTATGATTCTTGTGAAAAAAAATAAATTAGGCTTTACTGACTTTTTTACTAACACACGTACAGTTTACCTAAAACACTATAACAAAGAGCTATTGAACACAATGGTACGTTTAATTCCTTTTAAACATAGCCATCAAAGCTATACCTTTGCTCAGAAAACAAACAACGAAACGACAACTTAACTTAAACAACAACTTATTTGCTGTCAACTAGGCATCAAGGAGAGATATTATGGCTCGCAAAGAAAAAATTTTACAAGATTTAAACCCCGATCAAGCTGAAGCACTCAATTATTTTAGCGGACCTTTAAGAATTATTGCAGGAGCAGGAAGTGGCAAAACGCGTGTTTTAACGCGCAAAATTGCTTATTTAATTAATGTTTTAGGTATTGTTCCTTCTGAAATTCTTGCTCTGACTTTTACCAACAAAGCAGCCAACGAAATGAGCGAGCGTGTGATGCAATATTCTAGTTATACAGAAAATCCTGCTGAGAACGTCCAAAAACCTTTAATTTGTACTTTTCACACATTTTGTTCAAAAATTTTGCGTGTTGAAGCTGATAAATTAGGTTTTGGGAGCGACTTTCAAATTGTGGATGATGTTGATAAAAAAGGAATTTTGACTAACATTTACAAAAATCACCATTTATCACCACAAGAAGTGAAATTTAGTCGAATTTTTAACATTTTCTCGATGGCTAAAAATCTTAACTACACAAGTGATGAACTTGTGCAAGCGATTAATGAAAGTGAAAATGATCCTGATGTAATTTCGACAAACAAATTAATCGGACAAATGTTTGACGAATATAATGAATTTTTGCAACAAAAAAATTGTTTTGACTTTGATGACTTAATTATTAAAGTGCACGAATTATTCAAAACTAATGCTGAAGTTAAAGATAAGTGAGCAAGCAAGTTTGAATTCATTTTAGTAGATGAATTTCAAGATACCTCGAAAATGCAGTATGAAATTATTAAAGACTTATGTTCAAAAGGTGCGCAACTAACAATTGTTGGCGATCCTGACCAAACTATTTACTCATGACGGGGCGCAGATGTTGATTTGATTCTCAACTTTGACCAAAACTTCCCCAATGTACATACTATTGTCTTGAACACCAACTATCGCTCAACACAAACCATTTTAAACGCAGCCAACAATCTCATTAAACATAACAAAAAACGTTTTTCCAAAGATCTTGTTACTGACAATGTCGGTGGCGAAGACATTGAGTTTTACCATGCCTTCAACCCAGAAGCCGAGGCTCGGTGAGTAGTGCAAAAAATTAACGAACTCAAAAAGAAAAAGATTCAACTGAAAAATATTGCTATTTTTTACCGTTCAAATTATTATTCACGTCCATTTGAAGAAGAATTAATGCGCGAGAATATTAACTACAAAGTTTTTAACGGTCAAAAATTCTTCCAACGCAAAGAAATTAAAGATGTTTTGAGTTATTTACGTGTCATTTATGACTTTAGTGACGTTTCTTTGTTACGAATTATTAACACGCCAGCACGAAAAATTGGTGATGCAACTCTGGCAAAACTAGAAACTTTTGCTGCTGATAAAGGAAAATCACTTTTAGATGCTCTGATTACTTACAACAAAGAATTGCCAGTTAGCACAACAGTACGAAATGAAATTATTAAGTTTTTAAACGCAATTCTTAGACATAACAAAGCACTCAAAAAATATTCAATTTATGAAACACTTAATTCGTTGCTAAAAGAAGTTGGTTATATTGAATATATTAAAAACGATCCAGGCCTAAAAAATAGTGGTGAAGACAACATCAAAGAGTTACTCAATTCAATTCGTGCTTGAGAAAAAAACAATGCTCCAACCAAAGGGATTAAAGAGTATTTAGAAGAAATTTCACTCTTTTCAGCTGGTGACGAAGTTGACACTGGCACCAATTACGTAACATTAATGACGGTTCATTCAGCTAAAGGTTTAGAATTTGACAATGTCTTTTTAGTGGGGATGAGTGACCAAGTATTTCCTCATCGTAGATCATTGCAAAATAAAAATCCAGAAGCACTTGAAGAAGAAAGACGTCTTGCTTATGTGGCTATTACGCGCGCTCGTAAGCGTTTGTTTGTAAGTGATAGTCGTGGATATACTGAAAATAATGAAGCTAAAAATCCATCATTTTTCATTACCGAAATGGGACTTGATGTTGAAGCTTTGATTACTAAAAATCAAGATGTTAACATTGATTTTTCAGAAATTTCCGAAGACAAAATTAAAGAAATTAACAAACACATTATTCCAGGTGACATAATCGCACATATTGTGTTTGGCGAAGGCACTGTTTTAGAAGTTGATCCTGACAAAATTAAAGTCGAATTTAAAGACAAAAAACACGGCATTAGGAGCCTTAGTAAAAATCATTCTGCGATGCGATTATTGAAATCACAATTTCTAGCTGATTTAAACACAACCAGCAGTGACACTAAGGATGAAATTAAATAAAGGAAATGAATGAACTTTATCTTATCAATTTCTTTCTTTATTATTGTTCTAGTGGTGTCTGTTGCAATTCTTATCACGTACGCGGTTAAACATTTTTATTTTGATGCTAAAAAGTTTAATCATGCATTTCAAACCACTGGTTTAATAATTTTTAAAATTGACGAAAAACGTCAAACCATAGCACGTGTAAGCGATAATACACTTAGTAAATTTAGTCCTTTTGACTATGGTTCAAAATTACTATTTAAACAATATTCATACAAGGACTTTAATGAATTTTTAGAAGCTTTTGAGTATGAAACTGCAAATAAAATTAGGACGTATCTAAGAACCAAAGATAAGCATAACGAAACTTTAACCATAGAAGCTAAATTCAAACCTGAATTTAGTTTTTCAAATTTACGACAAAAAGATCTCAAGTTACTTAACATTAAACAAATTACTGGCACATACAAAATAAACCTCGCAAGTATCGCCCAAGATAACGGATATTTTTATTGTTCTTTTAGCTGAAAAATTAATTTTCCTCTAAATCAAAAAATTAAATTGTATAAACTTAGCAACATAGAAAATAATATTGATTTAATTGATAAAAAGTTCTATTTTATAGGCGCATTCGCAGTAAAAAATCGCTTTAATTTTGGTGAAGATATTGAACAAATTTTGCAAAATATTGTAAAAATTTTAGGTCTTAGTCGCCAGTTAGGTTTTTTCTGATTTAAAAACGGAGTGTTGTATTTTCTTGTGCTTAAGAATACTGCTTTTGGGGTCAATTTATTGACAAAAAAAGTGAAAAAAAATCTCGACAATTTAGTTTTAGAAAACAATTTATATTCATACTGAAATAATTTTGGTTTTTTTGCTATCAATGGTAAAAAAGACATAAATCCAAAAGAAATAATGACCAAGGCTAACTTTTTGCTTTTTGACCAAACAAACAAGAATAAAGTGTGATTGTTAGAACAACAAAGTACTCAATTTGAAAATTTTAAAAGTACGCTTAGTGATTACGAACAAAAAAACGAATATGAAAACTTTCAAAAAGAAACAATTGATGTCATTGACATAACGCAAAACAATCAGAAAATTTATGAATTAGCTCAAATAAGAGTGCCAGGTTTCGAAAAAAAACAATCTGACTTTTTAAACGCTTGAACCATCAATAATGTTCGTTATGGTTTAAAACAAAATCGTTTTTTAATAGAGAATCACACAAATAATTTTCATCAACTTGTTTTGTTATCTGAATACGATTTTTGCCAAAATTACAACAATTATTACAAAAATCGCAACTTAACTCTCATTTTAAAACAATTAAACACGACTTTTAATGCCCATTTAATTTTGAATGAACTCGAACAAACTAAAAACACTACCAAAGTTGGAATTTATATCGACCATTTCAGCGATGAAACTATGCGTTTAATTAATTCTAATAAAATTCAAACGCTTATTATCTGCAAAGACTTTTTAAATAAACTCAGTTCTGATTCGAAATTAAATTTGTGTTTAATGAATTTAGTTGAAGCTGCCAAAAATAATCAAATAGAAATAATTTATGAAAACCCGCCACAAAATTTAAGTAAAACCATAGTTCAAAAACTTGAAATTGCTTATGTTTATCAAACATAGGAACATACTTTTAGTAAATATTTAGCGAATGTGTCTATAATATAATACTATACGTAAAAGTTTATTTCTGCTTTAGGGAGTAATATGAAAAAAATCGGATTTATCGTTGACTCATTTGCATGTATTGATCAAAAAGAAGCCGACGCTTTAGGCGTTGGGTTTTTACCTTTTCAACTTGATATAGATGGTACAGTTATTGATGATGATGGAATAACTTTATCAAGAGAAGAAGTGCTAACTAAAATTGGTGAAGTAAAAAACGTTAAAACATCGTTGCCTAAATTAAATAAAACGCACGAACTTTTTACGCAAATTTGTTCGCAATATGAAGAAGTAATTTATATGCCGATAAATTCCCATTTATCAGGAGCATCTAATGCAGCAAATAATTTCTTAGCTGAATTTCCAAATTTAAAAATTTATCACAACCATCTAGTAGGACCACAGTACTTCGAAGTAATCAATTTTATTCAAGAAGAATTGACTAAAGGTAAAGAAGTTGACGAAATTTTAGAAGTTGTTGACAAAATTCAAGCAGAAACTGTTACATTTATTTTGCCACAAAAACTTGAATACGCAATTAAAGGTGGTAGAGTAGGTGGTCTCAAACGTTTAGTGCTTAAAACAATAATGAAGATGAAGTTATTTCCTTATATTAAATTCAGTGAAACAGGTAACTCTACTCCTGGTATTGCGCGCAGTATCAAAAGTGCTATTAAACAAATTGTTGAGAAAATCCTAAAATTTAGTTCGGTAAAAACATTAGAAGAATTACATGAACGTTATAATATTTTTTGTATTTATGGCAATGATTATGCTTTTAATAAAGAGATTGAACAATATGCTCAAGAATTTGGTTTAATTCCAAACATTCACAAACTAAGCTCAGCTGTGATCGCAATTCATACTGGTCCAGAAGCAATTTCGTTTTCTATCTCACCTAAAACAAAATATTTTGCGAGTTAATTATGAAAAAAGCATTATTTTCACTTAGTTCTTTTACTCTAATATTACCTCTTACTACTTTGGCTTGCAATACTTCAACTTCGCAAGTAAGTGTTTCAGAACAACAAGAAATCGACAAAATTCTTGATGAAGCAACTTTTTCAGTAAAGGATAAAAACTTAACTAACCGTCAATTTACACTAGCTAACCTACAAGTCAATAATCTTGACACAACCAAATATGAAATTAAACTTGGCCAAATTCAATTCGTAAATTACGGTCAAATCAAAACAAAAATTTGAATTGTATCTAAGGTTAAACCAGTTTTAATTTCGAAACACATTAATTTAATTTTGCAAGAGATGAAACTTGCTAAAGAAGAATTGGATGACATTCAAAGTAAATTAAAAATTTATCTTAAGAATAATTCTTATACAGCAGAAGATTTTCAAAATGCTGGTGGTGATGCTTTTGAAGACGCTAGTTCAGTAGCAACGCTCAAGCAATATGTTAAACTTTCTTTTTCAAACAACAGAGTTATGAACGGTAAATATCAAACAACTTTAACGTTAACAGACTTAAAATTTAATCAAAACAAGCAGGATTATGTGCTTGATAATGTATTACCACGTGAAAATAAATAATAGTATTAATCACTACAAACAACCTCCACGCAGGTTGTTTATTTTTGCAAATTAAACTTAAATGTTCTTTCTTAGTATATTGAGAATAAAACTGCTGCTAGCAAAACTATGATTAAGAATTTCCAGGAACAAAGTAGATTTCACTAGTTGAATCTAACTATGAAATAGGTCTAGATCAAGAATTCAATCTAGATTAAACTTAGGTGCTAAATGCATAATTTTTAGCATTTTTACAACAAGAAATTTCTTTACAAAATAATTCAAACAATACACAAGGAGAGAAAAGTGAAACTCAAAAAATTCTCATTCTTATTGTCTGCTACTGCTGCAACAGTTGCAGTACCATTAGTTGCTGTTTCATGTGGTAAAACCGCAACAACACAAGTTACAGCACAAAGTCAATTAGACTTAATTAAGAAAGTAGCTTTCACTGGTGACAATCAAGCAACAACAGACCCCGCAACTGTTACCGTTGAACAACTTAAACTTCAAAAAGAAGATGGTAGCAAGTATGAAGCTCCAGCAGGCTCAAACATCGAAGCTCATATTAAACTTAAAGAAAACAATACTGGTGTAAATGCTGAAACTGGTAAACTTACAGTTATTGTTTCTGTAAGAAAAGGTACTTCAGAAACTCCAGTTACCAAAGAACTTGAAGTTACTGGAGAATTTAAGAAAACATCAAACCCATCTCCAGAAGCTGAAGTTACAGCACAAAGTCAATTAGGCTTAATTAAGAAAGTAGCTTTCACTGGTGAGAATCAAGCAACAACAGATCCTACAACTGTTACCGTTGCACAACTTCAACTTCAAAAAGAAGATGGTAGCAAGTATGAAGCTCCAGCAGGCTCAAACATCGAAGCTCATATTAAACTTAAAGAAAACAATACTGGTGTAAATGCTGAAACTGGTAAACTTACAGTTATTGTTTCTGTAAGAAAAGGCACTTCAGAAACTCCAGTTACCAAAGAACTTGAAGTTACTGGAGAATTTAAGAAAACATCAAACCCATCTCCAGAAGCTGAAGTTACAGCACAAAGTCAATTAGACTTAATTAAGAAAGTAGCTTTCACTGGTGAGAATCAAGCAACAACAGATCCTACAACTGTTACCGTTGCACAACTTCAACTTCAAAAAGAAGATGGTAGCAAGTATGAAGCTCCAGCAGGCTCAAACATCGAAGCTCATATTAAACTTAAAGAAAACAATACTGGTGTAAATGCTCAAGCTGGTACACTCACAGTTATTGTTTCTGTAAGAAAAGGTACTTCAGAAGCTCCAGTTACCAAAGAAATTCAAGTTACTGGTAACTTCTTAACTGCAGCAGCTAAAAAAGAAGCAGAAGTACAAGCTGAAGCAAACAAAATTACAGCTGTTGAATACTTAGACACTGCCGAAAGTGCAAAAGACAAAGTACTTCCATCAGCAGTTAATGTTACAAAAACAAATTTCAAAGCAAAAGAAAATGACAAAGACTATGTTGTTCCAGAAGCTGTTGGGGAAAAAGTTTGATCATGAGACGTTGCTAAAGTTTCTGATAATGATGCAGAAGGAAAGCTTACTGTTAAAGTAACAATTACATTTGATGGCGTGACAAAAGAATCGCAAGACATTGTGGTAGAAGGTTTCTTAACTAGCGACCAAAAAGCTGTAAATGATGCTAAAGCAGCAATTAAAAGTGCTGATTACGCCGACAAAGCTTCAGTTTTACCATCAGAAGTAACAGATTTAAAGAAATTTAGTGTTACTCAAACTCCAGATCCAGATGCAGGAATCACTGTTACTTATGGAATTGTTGCTAACTCGAAAAATAATGATGCTGGTACTTTAAAAGTTAAAGCTACCTTAACCAAGGGTGGCAAAACTGCAGTTACTGGTGAATTGGAAGTTAGTGGTTTCTTAACTACAGATCAAGACAACAAAAACAAAGCAGATGCAAAAGCAAACGAATTAGTTAATCAAACTCCAAAAGGTCCAGAAAGTCGAACCTGAGAATCAGTTGATGCGTTTGTAACAGCCTTTAACAATAGTGACGCTTCAGGTCAAGAATTAAGAAATGGCTTTAAATTTGATGGTCTTGCTGATGGATACAGAGCAGTATTTAAAGATGGTGCAGTTAAAAAAGAAAGTGACCAAACAAAAGCAACTCTTAAATTTACAGTTAACTTCAGTGGTCAAACTTCTGAAGAAAAAACAGTTGACTTTACAGTTCCTATTACTCCTACATCATCATCATAAGATTAATTACAACACTATTTTTTAAACGAGCAATTTTGCTCGTTTTTTTCTGCTTTTTGAGAAGTAGCAACAGTAAGAATTTCCAGGAACAAAGTAGATTTCACTAGTCGAATCTAACTATGAAATAGGTCTAGATCAAGAATTCAATCTAGATTAAACTTAGGTGCTAAATGCATAATTTTTAGCATTTTTACAACAAGAAATTTTTTTACAAAATAATTCAATCAATACACAAGGAGAGAAAAGTGAAACTCAAAAAATTCTCATTCTTATTGTCTGCTACTGCCGCAACAGTTGCAGTACCATTAGTTGCTGTTTCATGTGGTAAAACCGCAACAACAGAAGTTACAGCACAAAGCGAGCTCGACAAAATTACAGCAGTAGTTTTCACTGGAACAGATCAAGCTAACACTTCAGTAAACAATGTAACGAAAGAACAACTTAAACTTAAAACTGGCGAAGCAGATTACAAAGCTCCAACTGGTAGCGATGTAAAAGTTGCTTTTGAAATTACAACAAGATTAGCGGTTGATGGCTCTTTAAAAGTTAAGGTTTCAGTACAAAAAGGCGCAGAAAAACCTCTAACAAAAGAATTACCTTTAACAGGTTTTAAAGCTGAACCTGCAGTTCAAAACGTTACACAAGCAGAAGTTGACGCTGAAGCAGCTAAAATTACAGCTGTTGAATACAACGGTGCTGAAGCAAGTGCTAAAGAAAAAGTGCTTCCATCACAAGTTGCTGATGCTAAGTTAGTTGTTAAAGCAGGAGAACAAAACTATGTACTTCTTGTTGGCGGCAACTGAGCAACAGAATTTGTGAAAACACCAGATGATGCAGCAGGTACTTTAAAAGTTAAAGTAAAAGTTACTAGCGGTACACTTTTTGCTGAATCAAAAGAAGTTACTTTAAATGACTTCTTAACTAGCGCAAATAAAAAAGCAGCAGAAGTACAAGCTGAAGCAAACAAAATTACAGCTGTTGAATACTTAGGCACTGGCGAAAGTGCAAAAGACAAAGTACTTCCATCAGCAGTTACTGTTACAAAAACAAATTTCAAAGCAAAAGAAAATGACAAAGACTATGTTGTTCCAGCAGCTGTTGGGGAAAAAGTTTGATCATGAGACGTTGTTAAAGTTTCTGCTAATGATGCAGAAGGAAAACTTACTGTTAAAGTAAAAGTTACTTTCGATGGCGTGTCAAAAGATTCAAAAAACTTTGTATTAGAAGGTTTCTTAACTGCAGCAGCTAAAAAAGAAGCAGAAGTACAAGCTGAAGCAAACAAAATTACAGCTGTTGAATACTTAGGCACTGATGCAAACGCAAAAGACAAAGTGCTTCCATCAGCAGTTACTTTTATAAATACAAATTTTAAAGCGAAAGTAAATAACAATAACTACGATCTCCCAACAGCTGTTGAAGGAAAAGCTTGATCATTAGATTTTGTTAAAGTTCTTGCTAATGACGCAGAAGGAAAACTTACTGTTAAAGTAAAAGTTACTTTTGATGGCGTGTCAAAAGAACCAACAAATACTTTTGAATTGGAAGGTTTCTTAACTACAGATCAAGACAACAAAAACAAAGCAGATGCTGAAGCAACTAGATTAGCAGCAACACAAGTTTCAATTACAGGTGAAGAAACATGAGCAGATGTTAATGCATTTGTTGCTGCATACAATAATGGAGAAGCAGCAGGACAAACATTAAGAGGTAAATTCTCATTTGCAAACAAAACACCAGACTATTCTGTTGTATTTAGAACAGGAGCAACCCCTAGTTCAACAGAAGCTGCGACTAAAGCAACTCTTAAATTTACTGTTAGTTACAAAGGTCAAGCTTCTGAAGAAACAGCAGTTGACTTTACAGTTCCTATCACTCCAGCACCATCACAAGGTTAATTACAACACTATTTTTAAACGAGCAATTTTGCTCGTTTTTTTCTATTTTTTGAGGAGTAGCAACAGTAAGAATTTCCAGGAACAAAGTAGATTTCACTAATCGAATCTAACTATGAAATAGGTCTAGATCAAGAATTCAATCTAGACTAAACTTAGGTGCTAAATGCATAATTTTTAGCATTTTTACAATAAGAAATTTCTTTACAAAATAATTCAATCAATACACAAGGAGAGAAAAGTGAAACTCAAAAAATTCTCATTCTTATTGTCTGCTACTGCTGCAACAGTTGCAGTACCATTAGTTGCTGTTTCATGTGGTAAAATCGCAACAACAGAAGTTACAGCAAAAGGCGAGATCGACAAAATTACAGCAGTAGTTTTCACTGGAACAGATCAAGCTAACACTTCAGTAAACAATGTAACGAAAGAACAACTTAAACTTAAAGCTGGCGAAGCAGATTACAAAGCTCCAACTGGTAGCGATGTAAAAGTTGTTTTTGAAATTACAACAAGATTAGCAGTTGATGGTTCTTTAAAAGTTAAAGTTTCAGTACAAAAAGGTGCAGAAACACCTCTAACAAAAGAATTACCTTTAACAGGTTTTAAAGCTGAACCTGCTATTCAAAACGTTACACAAGCAGAAGTTGACGCTGAAGCAGCTAAAATTACAGCTGTTGAATACAACGGTACCGAAGCAAGTGTTAAAGATAAAGTGCTTCCATCACAAGTTGATGATGCCAAGTTAGTTGTTAAAGCGGGTGAACAAGGCTATGTACTTCCTGTTGGTGGTAGCTGAGCAACAGAATTTGTGAAAACACCAGATGATGTAGCAGGTACTTTAAAAGTTAAAGTAAAAGTTACTAGCGGTACACTTTTTGCTGAATCAAAAGAAGTTACTTTAGATGGCTTCTTAACTAGCGCAAATAAAAAAGCAGCAGAAGTACAAGCTGAAGCAAACAAAATTACAAATGTTGAATACTTAGGCACTCGTGAAAAAGCGAAAGACAAAGTACTTCCATCAGCAGTTACTGTTACAAAAACAAATTTCAAAGCAAAAGAAAATGACAAAGACTATGTTGTTCCAGCAGCTATTGGGGAAAAAGTTTGATCATGAGACGTTGTTAAAGTTTCTGCTAATGATGCAGAAGGAAAACTCACTGTTAAAGTAACAATTACTTTTGATGGTGAGTCAAAAGATTCGAAAGACTTTGTGTTAGAAGGTTTCTTAACTGCAGCAGCTAAAAAAGACGCAGAAATACAAGCTGAAGCAAACAAAATTACAGCTGTTGAATACTTAGGAACTGATGCAAACGCAAAAGACAAAGTGCTTCCATCAGCAGTTACTTTTATAAATACAAATTTTAAAGCGAAAGTAAATAACAATAACTACGATCTCCCAACAGCTGTTGAAGGAAAAGCTTGATCATTAGATTTTGTTAAAGTTCTTGCTAATGACGCAGAAGGAAAACTTACTGTTAAAGTAAAAGTTACTTTTGATGGCGTGTCAAAAGAATCAACAAATACTTTTGAATTGGAAGGTTTCTTAACTACAGATCAAGACAACAAAAACAAAGCAGATGCTGAAGCAACTAGATTAGCAGCAACACAAGTTTCAATTACAGGTGAAGAAACATGAGCAGATGTTAATGCATTTGTTGCTGCATACAATAATGGAGAAGCAGCAGGACAAACATTAAGAGGTAAATTCTCATTTGCAAACAAAACACCAGACTATTCTGTTGTATTTAGAACAGGAGCAACCCCTAGTTCAACAGAAGCTGCGACTAAAGCAACTCTTAAATTTACTGTTAGTTACAAAGGTCAAGCTTCTGAAGAAACAGCAGTTGACTTTACAGTTCCTATCACTCCAGCACCATCACAAGGTTAATTACAACACTATTTTTAAACGAGCAATTTTGCTCGTTTTTTTCTATTTTTTGAGGAGTAGCAACAGTAAGAATTTCCAGGAACAAAGTAGATTTCACTAGTCGAATCTAACTATGAAATAGGTCTAGATCAAGAATTCAATCTAGATTAAACTTAGGTGCTAAATGCATAATTTTTAGCATTTTTACAACAAGAAATTTCTTAACAAAATAATTCAATCAATACACAAGGAGAGAAAAGTGAAACTCAAAAAATTCTCATTCTTATTGTCTGCTACTGCTGCAACAGTTGCAGTACCATTAGTTGCTGTTTCATGTGGTAAAACCGCAACAACAGAAGTTACAGCACAAGGCGAGCTCGACAAAATTACAGCAGTAGCTTTCACTGGAACAGACCAAGCTAACACTTCAGTTAACGACGTAACAAACGAGCAACTTAAACTTAAAGCTGGCGAAGCAGATTACAAGGCTCCAACTGGTAGCGATGTAAAAGTTGCTTTTGAAATTACAACAAGACTAGCAGTTGATGGTTCTTTAAAAGTTAAAGTTTCAGTACAAAAAGGCGCAGAAACACCTCTAACAAAAGAATTATCTTTAACAGGTTTTAAAGCTGAACCTGCTGCTCAAAACGTTACTCAAGAACAAGTTAACACTGAAGCAGCTAAGATTACAGCTGTTGAATACAACGGTACCGAAACAAGTGCTAAAGATAAAGTGCTTCCATCACAAGTTGATGATGCCAAGTTAGTTGCTAAAGCAGGAGAACAAAACTATGTACTTCCTGTTGGTGGTAGCTGAGCAACAGAATTTGTGAAAACACCAGATGATGTAGCAGGTACTTTAAAAGTTAAAGTAAAAGTTACTAGCGGTACACTTTTTGCTGAATCAAAAGAAGTTACTTTAGATGGCTTCTTAACTAGCGCAAATAAAAAAGCAGCAGAAGTACAAGCTGAAGCAAACAAAATTACAGCTGTTGAATACTTAGGTGCTGGTGAAAAAGCAAAAGACAAAGTGCTTCCATCAGCAGTTACTGTTACAAAAACAAATTTCAAAGCAAAAGAAAATGACAAAGACTATGTTGTTCCAGCAGCTGTTGGGGAAAAAGTTTGATCATGAGACGTTGTTAAAGTTTCTGCTGAAGATGCAAAAGGAAAACTTACTGTTAAAGTAAAAGTTACTTTCGATGATGTGTCAAGAGAATCAAAAGATATTGTGTTAGAAGGCTTTTTAACTAGCGACCAAAAAGCTGTAAACGATGCTAAAACAGCAATTACAAGTGCTGATTACGCCGACAAAGCTTCAGTTTTACCCTCAACTGCAGATGTAACTAAATTTAGTGTTACTCAAGCTCCAGCAGCTGGAATTGCTGTTTCTTATGAAATTGTTGCTAACTCACAAAATGACGCTTCTGGTACTTTAAAAGTTAAAGCTACCTTAACCAAAGGTGATAAAACTGCAGTTACTGGTGAATTAGAAGTTAGTGGTTTCTTAACTACAGCTCAAGATGCAGCTGCTAAGAAAGCTAAGGCAGATGCTGAAGCAACTAGATTAGCTGCAACTAATGTTACATATTCAGGAAGTCTAACTTGAGCATCAGTTGATGAGTTTGTAGCAGCCTTTAACAATAGTGAAGCTTCAGGTCAAACATTAAGAGAAGCCTTCACATTTGCTGATGTTGCTGAAGGATACAGAGCAGTATTTAAAGATGGCGCTGTCAAAAAACAGACGATGAGTCTAAAGCAACTCTTAAATTTACAGTTAGCTTCAGTGGTCAAACTTCTGAAGAAAAAACTGTTGACTTTATGGTTCCTATCACTCAACCATCACAAGATTAATTACAACACTATTTTTTAAACGAGCAATTTTGCTCGTTTTTTTCTGCTTTTTGAGGAGTAGCAACAGTAAGAATTTCCAGGAACAAAGTAGATTTCACTAGTTGAATCTAACTATGAAATAGGTCTAGATCAAGAATTCAATCTAGATTAAACTTAGGTGCTAAATGCATAATTTTTAGCATTTTTACAACAAGAAATTTCTTTACAAAATAATTCAAACAATACACAAGGAGAGAAAAGTGAAACTCAAAAAATTCTCATTCTTATTGTCTGCTACTGCTGCAACAGTTGCAGTACCATTAGTTGCTGTTTCATGTGGTAAAACCGCAACAACAGAAGTTACAGCAAAAAGTCAATTAGACTTAATTAAGAAAGTAGCTTTCACTGGTGAGAATCAAGCAACAACAGATCCTACAACTGTTACCGTTGCACAACTTCAACTTCAAAAAGAAGATGGTAGCAAGTATGAAGCTCCAGCAGGCTCAAACATCGAAGCTCATATTAAACTTAAAGAAAACAATACTGGTGTAAATGCTGAAACTGGTAAACTTACAGTTATTGTTTCTGTAAGAAAAGGCACTTCAGAAACTCCAGTTACCAAAGAACTTGAAGTTACTGGAGAATTTAAGAAAACATCAAACCCATCTCCAGAAGCTGAAGTTACAGCACAAAGTCAATTAGACTTAATTAAGAAAGTAGCTTTCACTGGTGAGAATCAAGCAACAACAGATCCTACAACTGTTACCGTTGCACAACTTCAACTTCAAAAAGAAGATGGTAGCAAGTATGAAGCTCCAGCAGGCTCAAACATCGAAGCTCATATTAAACTTAAAGCAAACAATACTGGTGTAAATGCTGAAACTGGTAAACTTACAGTTATTGTTTCTGTAAGAAAAGGTACTTCAGAAACTCCAGTTACCAAAGAACTTGAAGTTACTGGAGAATTTAAGAAAAGCGAAAGCAGATAAAAAAGCAAACTAATTAGCTAGTCAAACTCCAAAAGATCCGCAAGTTCGAACCTGAGAAACAGTTAATGCGTTTGTAACAGATTTTAACAGTAGTAGTGACGCTGCATTAGCAGAAGGCTTTACATTTGCTGATGTTACTGAGGGATACAGAGTAGTATTTAAAGATGGTGCTGTTAAAAAAACTGACGATGATTCTAACGCAACTCTTAAATTTACAATTAGCTTCAGTGGTCAAGCTTCTGATGAAAAACAGTTGATTTTATGGTTCCTATCACTCAACCATCACAAGATTAATTACACACTATTTTTAAAACGAGCAATTTTGCTCGTTTTTATTTTAAATTTCTAAACAAAATTTTGTTAGAACCATTTGTTATTGCAAAATTTTCGAAATAAACAATATGATTAACACAACTTAAAACTTTCTATATAAATAAATTCAAAAATACAAATTTATTGTTATTAAAAAACATTAAAATTTACTCGTCATTATTAATCTATATGTCAGCAAATAAAAAAACGAGGTAAAACACTCGTTTTTTATTTTGTTTAATCTTACTAGCTTTAGTTTGATAAAAATTGATAACTATACTTCTTACAATTTTACTTTGTAAAAGTTACTGAGTCTATAAATAAATTAGTAACAAAGTTTTCTTATTTAACTTAACACTAGTTAGAAACACACCAGTAAATAATTCGCGTTGTTAAACTATATTTTAACTTAGAGAACACATATAGTTTAACATTGCATTAATCTCAGTCATCACCAAATTCTTCTTCTGTACAATACACCTCATTTGGGCGTGAATTAACTATGGTCTAAGCTGGAGTGACTTCTATGCTTTCTTCAGATGGTTCGCTAGTTTTAAAACCATTCACCGTGAAAGGTTGAGAAGTAACGGAATTATTATTCTTAGATAGAACAACCTTCACTTGTAGTGAACCGTTTTCATCATCTTTTGAACCATCAACAATTTCATACGTTGGAGTCACATCTGTTGTTAGTGTAGGTTGAATTGTGAAATTATTCACATCCGCGTTTGATGGCAACACATTTTCTTTGTCGCGATAATCAACACTAGTGATTTTAGCAAGTTCATCGTTAAGAAGTTTTTTGTCACTAGTTAAGAAACCGCTAACATCGAATTCACCAGTAACTGCACTTTCATTATTTTTGGTTAATGTAACTTGAACTTTTAGAGTACCTTCCGCATCATTTTGCGAGCTAGGAACGATTCGGTAAGAAACATCGATTTCATGATCTGTTGGAGCTTGAGTAACAGTAAAAGTTAAATTTGAATCTGTTACTTCTGATGGTAAAACTGACTCTTTGCCTGTGTAATCAACACTTGTAATTGCTGTTTTAGCATCGTTTACAGCTTTTTTGTCAGTAGTAAGAAAACCAGTAATTAGTAAAACATCAGAAACAGCGGTTTTGCCATTTTTAGTTAAGGTCACTTTAACTTGTAAAGTGCCTTCACCATCTTTTCGTGAACTATCAACAATTTCATAACTTGGTGTCACACCATCAGCAAGCTGCACTGCTGAAAGTGTAAAGTTATTTTCATCAGCATCATTTGGCAAGGTATTAGACTTTTCAGGATAATCAATGCTTGCGCTTGAAATTTTAGCAAGTTCTTCGTTAACAAGTTTTTGATCACTAGTTAAGAAACCGCTAACTTCAAATTCCTCAGTAACTGCTTGTTTCTCGTTCTTTGTTAAAATCACTTTTACTTTTAAAGTACCAAGTGCATCTTGTTGTGAATTAGAAACAATTTCATAACTTGGTGTCACACCATCAGCAAGTTGCACTGAAAGTCTAAAGTTATTTTCAACAGCATCAGTTGGCAAAGCATTAGACTTTTCAGGATAATCAATGTTTGCGCTTGAAATTTTAGCAAGTTCTTCATTAACAAGTTTTTGATCGTTAGTTAAGAAACCGCTAACTTCAAATTCCTTAGTAACTGCTTGTTTCTCGTTCTTTGTTAAAATCACTTTTACTTTTAAAGTACCAGCATCATTATTTTGTGAATTCTCAACAATTTCATAAGAAACAGTGATTCCTGCAGCTGGATTTTGAGTTGGATCTTGAGTAACGTTAAATTTAGTAGAATCTGCAGCTAATGGTAAAACTGAAGCTTTGTCTGTGTAATCAACAATTGTAATTGCTGCTTTAGCATCATTTACCGCTTTTTGGTCAGTAGTAAGAAACTCAGTAATCGTAAGTGGCTCGCTGGTTGCGCTTTTTCCGTCTTTAGTCAGAGTGACTTTAACTTTTAGTTGGCCTGCTTGATTTTCAGCTGTACCGTTTATGATTTCAAAACTTGGTGTAATGTCATTAGCAACTGTGTTATCTGCGAGGCTAAAACCACTATTTTGTGCATCCTCAGGTAAAACGTTAGTTTTGTTTTGATAAATAATTTGTGCCGAAGTGAGGTGTTGAATTGCTTTGTTTACTGCGTCTTGCGCTGCAGTTAAAAAGCCAGTGATAAGAATTGGAGCTGAAGTGGCTTGCACACCATCTTTACTCAAAGTAATAGCAACTTTTAGTTGACCTGTTTGATCATTTACTGAGTCAGGAACAACTGCATAAGTAGCTTGCGCGCCCAGTGGAACTTGATAACTAAGCTGTACTCTAGTTTTGAGAGTTTCGGCGTCCAATTTTTGAAAATCACTTGGCAAAATATTTTCTTTGTCACTAACTTGTGCGCTGGTAATATTTGCCACTTGGTCGTTAAGGAAGTTTTGTGTGGTCTGGAAACCTTCAACATCAAAAGTTTTTTCAGCAATTTTTTAGTTTTTGTGTTTTCGAGAATTACTTTCACTTTGATCGTGCCGGCAACATCATTATCACTTCCAGGAATAATTACATAACTAACGGTTACATCTGAACTTGTTGGTGTGTAAGCATTTGTTCCTGCTTGTGCCTGAAATTTGTTGCGGTCAACTGCAGAAGGTAAAACGTTAGTCTTGTTAGGATAATGCACACTCGTAATTTTAGTGTCTACTTCTTCATTAAGGAGTGTATTAAAGCCTTCAACTTCAATTGTTTTTTCTCTCGAAATTTTACCTAATGTTAGAGTTACTTTTACTTTAAGTGTTCCTAAGTCATTATTTGGTTCTAAAGCAGTAAAGGCAATTTTTCAAGTACTAGTTGGTGTTTTGTAGGCACTCTTGTCTGCAGTAAGTGCAACAAAGTTTTTGTTATTTGCATTTGAGGGTAGAAGTGCTTTAGTTCTGGTGCCATTTACTTCATAATCGATATATTGAATTAAATCGAGTTGTGCTTGCACATCGGTTTCTTTTGCCAGTGGCACAGTAAAGAGTACTGAATTTTCACTTGAAACTTGTTCTTGATATTTAACCACAAATTTAAGTGACACAGTACCATTGTCTTTGCCAGGAGTAGCTTGACCAATAAATTCCACTTGGTAATTTTTTGGTAACTTTTCAAAAGTAAAGGCTTGCTTAAGTTTTTCATCACTGTTGTATTGAGTGATAAAATCAGCAACATTTAGTCATGTTGATTCAGATTGAAGTATAGGCGTAAGTGCAATTAATTCATTTGCTTCTGTGTTAGCTTTAATTTTGTTGCGGTCACTTAATTTTTGCAAATTGCCAACAACCATTTCTTCTGTGGCAAAATTGTTTTCCGATTTTAAAGTTACTTTAAGTTTTAATTCACCTTCTGGATCATTAGCAGGACCACTTACTTCATACTGTGGTTCGCCTAAACTAGGGAACACTTCAGTTAAAGCCTTTTGGGTAGCACTTTTAGTTAATTCTAATTTGAGTTTAGCTAAAGCTTGATTTCGCTGTGCAACATCGTTGCTTGCAATTAAAGCACGTAATTCAGTTGGTAATGTATCAGGAGTTGCAGTGGCATAAGTTAATTTGACACTTGCTCCTTCTTCATTAGGAAAATTGGTTCTTGTTAGAAGTTTGCCACTAAGTAATTCTTTAAGTTGCGAGTTAGTAAGAGGAGCAACTTTTTTAAACCCAGTAATAAGTAAAGGTTGGCGAGTAGTAGCTTTCTGGTCACCTTTTTGCACAGTTACGCTAACGCGTAAGGTACCATTAATATTTGAACCCTCTAAGAGTAAATTTAAACTAAGACCACTTTCTGGTTTAAGTTTAAATTCGGTATCCCCGGCCATTAATTTTATTTGCCCAGCCACAACGTTGGTAGCCAAAATTCTGGCTTTATCTGCTTCGTTACCGTCAAATACAGCACCTGTAATTTTATTTAGTTCTACTTGTACTGCTTCGCTATCGCTAACTTGCGCACAAGCAGCTGAGAGCAAAGGAACAGCAGCAACTATTGAAGCAGCTGATAATAAGAATGAAAATTTTTTTAATTTCATATTACCTCTCTTTTAGTGTTTGAAATCCAACAAATTCTGTTTGATGTCACAGATAACAAATTTGTGTTTATGCGTAATTTTTCCAATATTAGTTTGTGTCTAGTGAATTGATACGTTGTGGTTGTTGCTGACAATATTGAAGTCACAAATTTAATATTTTTCGCAAAAAATTTCCTATCTAATTAAATTTTAGTCTTCGTAGTAAAAAAACAAATTCAAAACTAAAATAGTTTGTGAAAATAGTTTTTTTGAATTAAAAAACGAGCAAAACTGCTCGTTTTAAAAATAGTATTGTAATTAATTTTATGATGCAGTGATAGGAACTGTAAAGTCAACAGTTTTTTCTTCAGAAGCTTGACCTTTGTAACTAACAGTAAATTTAAGAGTTGCTTTAGTCGTAGGTTCTGTTGAACTAGGGGTTGCTCCTGTTCTAAATACAACAGAATAGTCTGGTGTTTTGTTTGCAAATGAGAATTTACCTCTTAATGTTTGTCCTGCTGCTTCTCCATTATTGTATGCAGCAACAAATGCATTAACATCTGCTCATGTTTCTTCACCTGTAATTGAAACTTGTGTTGCTGCTAATCTAGTTGCTTCAGCATCTGCTTTGTTTTTGTTATCTTGATCTGTAGTTAAGAAACCACTAACTTCTAATTCATCAGTAACTGCAGTTTTACCACCTTTGGTTAAGGTAGCTTTAACTTTTAAAGTACCAGCATCATTATTTTGTGAGCTAGCGACAATTTCATAAGAAACATCAATTCCATCTGCTGGAGCTTGAGTAACACTAAATTTAGTTACATCTGCAGCTGATGGTAAAACTAAAGCTTTGCCTGTGTAATCAGCACTTGTAATTGCTGTTTTAGCATCGTTTACAGCTTTTTGGTCGCTGGTTAAGAAACCACTAACTTCTAATTCATCAGTAACTGCAGTTTTACCACCTTTGGTTAAGGTAGCTTTAACTTTTAAAGTACCAGCATCATTATTTTGTGAGCTAGCGACAATTTCATAAGAAACATCAATTCCATCTGCTGGAGCTTGAGTAACACTAAATTTAGTTACATCTGCAGCTGATGGTAAAACTAAAGCTTTGCCTGTGTAATCAGCACTTGTAATTGCTGTTTTAGCATCGTTTACAGCTTTTTGGTCGCTGGTTAAGAAACCACTAACTTCTAATTCATCAGTAACTGCAGTTTTACCACCTTTGGTTAAGGTAGCTTTAACTTTTAAAGTACCAGCATCATTATTTTGTGAGCTAGCGACAATTTCATAAGAAACATCAATTCCATCTGCTGGAGCTTGAGTAACACTAAATTTAGTTACATCTGCAGCTGATGGTAAAACTGAAGCTTTGCCTGTGTAATCAGCACTTGTAATTGCTGTTTTAGCATCGTTTACAGCTTTTTGTTCGCTGGTTAAAAAGCCATTTAAAGGAACTTCTTGTGATTCAGCAGAAAATGTACCGCTAGTAACTTTTACTTTAACTTTTAAAGTACCTGTTACATCATCTGGTGTTTTCACAAATTTTATTGCTCAGTTACCACCAATAGGATGTGCATAAATTTCTTTTCCTGCTTTAACAACTAACTTAGCATCATCAACTTGTGATGGAAACACATTTTCTTTAGCGCTTGCTTCGGTACCGTTGTATTCAACAGCTGTAATCTTAGCTGCTTCAGTGTCAACTTGTTCTTGAGTAACGTTTTGAACAGCAGGTTCAGCTTTAAAACCTGTTAAATCTAATTCTTTTGTTAGAGGTGTTTCTGCGCCTTTTTGTACTGAAACTTTAACTTTTAAAGAACCATCAACTGCTAATCTTGTTGTAATTTCAAAGGCAACTTTCACATCGCTACCAGTTGGAGCCTTGTAATCTGCTTCGCCAGCTTTAAGTTTAAGTTGCTCGTTTGTTACGTCGTTAACTGAAGTGTTAGCTTGGTCTGTTCCAGTGAAAGCCACTGCTGTAATTTTGTCGAGCTCACTTTTTGCTGTAACTTCTGTTGTTGCGGTTTTACCACATGAAACAGCAACTAATGGTACTGCAACTGTTGCGGCAGTAGCAGACAATAAGAATGAGAATTTTTTGAGTTTCACTTTTCTCTCCTTGTGTATTGATTGAATCATTTTGTAAAGAAATTTCTTATTGTAAAAATGCTAAAAATTATGCATTTAGCACCTAAGTTTAATCTAGATTGAATTCTTGATCTAGACCTATTTCATAGTTAGATTTGACTAGTGAAATCTACTTTGTTCCTGGAAATTCTTACTGTTGCTACTTCTCAAAAAGCAGAAAAAAACGAGCAAAATTGCTCGTTTAAAAAATAGTGTTGTAATTAATCTTATGATGGAGTGATAGGAACTGTAAAGTCAACTGCTGTTTCTTCAGAAGCTTGACCTTTGTAACTAACAGTAAATTTAAGAGTTGCTTTAGTCGCAGCTTCTGTTGAACTAGGGGTTGCTCCTGTTCTAAATACAACAGAATAGTCTGGTGTTTTGTTTGCAAATGAGAATTTACCTCTTAATGTTTGTCCTGCTGCTTCTCCATTATTGTATGCAGCAACAAATGCATTAACATCTGCTCATGTTTCTTCACCTGTAATTGAAACTTGTGTTGCTGCTAATCTAGTTGCTTCAGCATCTGTTTTGTTTTTGTTGTCTTGATCTGTAGTTAAGAAACCTTCCAATTCAAAAGTATTTGTTGATTCTTTTGACACGCCATCAAAAGTAACTTTTACTTTAACAGTAAGTTTTCCTTCTGCGTCATTAGCAAGAACTTTAACAAAATCTAATGATCAAGCTTTTCCTTCAACAGCTGTTGGGAGATCGTAGTTATTGTTATTTACTTTCGCTTTAAAATTTGTATTTATAAAAGTAACTGCTGATGGAAGCACTTTGTCTTTTGCGTTTGCATCAGTTCCTAAGTATTCAACAGCTGTAATTTTGTTTGCTTCAGCTTGTATTTCTGCGTCTTTTTTAGCTGCTGCAGTTAAGAAACCTTCTAACACAAAGTCTTTCGAATCTTTTGACTCACCATCAAAAGTAATTGTTACTTTAACAGTGAGTTTTCCTTCTGCATCATTAGCAGAAACTTTAACAACGTCTCATGATCAAACTTTTTCCCCAATAGCTGCTGGAACAACATAGTCTTTGTCATTTTCTTTTGCTTTGAAATTTGTTTTTGTAACAGTAACTGCTGATGGAAGTACTTTGTCTTTCGCTTTTTCACGAGTGCCTAAGTATTCAACATTTGTAATTTTGTTTGCTTCAGCTTGTACTTCTGCTGCTTTTTTATTTGCGCTAGTTAAGAAGCCATCTAAAGTAACTTCTTTTGATTCAGCAAAAAGTGTACCGCTAGTAACTTTTACTTTAACTTTTAAAGTACCTGCTACATCATCTGGTGTTTTCACAAATTCTGTTGCTCAGCTACCACCAACAGGAAGTACATAGCCTTGTTCACCCGCTTTAACAACTAACTTGGCATCATCAACTTGTGATGGAAGCACTTTATCTTTAACACTTGCTTCGGTACCGTTGTATTCAACAGCTGTAATTTTAGCTGCTTCAGCGTCAACTTCTGCTTGTGTAACGTTTTGAACAGCAGGCTCAGCTTTAAAACCTGTTAAAGGTAATTCTTTTGTTAGAGGTGTTTCTGCACCTTTTTGTACTGAAACTTTAACTTTTAAAGAACCATCAACTGCTAATCTTGTTGTAATTTCAAAAACAACTTTTACATCGCTACCAGTTGGAGCTTTGTAATCTGCTTCGCCAGCTTTAAGTTTAAGTTGTTCTTTCGTTACATTGTTTACTGAAGTGTTAGCTTGATCTGTTCCAGTGAAAACTACTGCTGTAATTTTGTCGAGCTCGCCTTGTGCTGTAACTTCTGTTGTTGCGGTTTTACCACATGAAACAGCAACTAATGGTACTGCAACTGTTGCAGCAGTAGCAGACAATAAGAATGAGAATTTTTTGAGTTTCACTTTTCTCTCCTTGTGTATTGATTGAATTATTTTGTAAAGAAATTTCTTATTGTAAAAATGCTAAAAATTATGCATTTAGCACCTAAGTTTAGTCTAGATTGAATTCTTGATCTAGACCTATTTCATAGTTAGATTCGACTAATGAAATCTACTTTGTTCCTGGAAATTCTTACTGTTGCTACTCCTCAAAAAGCAGAAAAAAACGAGCAAAATTGCTCGTTTAAAAAATAGTGTTGTAATTAATCTTGTGATGGTTGAGTGATAGGAACCATAAAGTCAACAGTTTTTTCTTCAGAAGTTTGACCACTGAAGCTAACTGTAAATTTAAGAGTTGCTTTAGACTCATCGTCTGTTTTTTTGACAGCGCCATCTTTAAATACTGCTCTGTATCCTTCAGCAACATCAGCAAATGTGAAGGCTTCTCTTAATGTTTGACCTGAAGCTTCACTATTGTTAAAGGCTGCTACAAACTCATCAACTGATGCTCAAGTTAGACTTCCTGAATATGTACTGAATATGTAACATTAGTTGCAGCTAATCTAGTTGCTTCAGCATCTGCCTTAGCTTTCTTAGCAGCTGCATCTTGAGCTGTAGTTAAGAAACCACTAACTTCTAATTCACCAGTAACTGCAGTTTTATCACCTTTGGTTAAGGTAGCTTTAACTTTTAAAGTACCAGAAGCGTCATTTTGTGAGTTAGCAACAATTTCATAAGAAACAGCAATTCCAGCTGCTGGAGCTTGAGTAACACTAAATTTAGTTACATCTGCAGCTGATGGTAAAACTGAAGCTTTGCCTGTGTAATCAGCAGCTGTAATTGCTGTTTTAGCATCGTTTACAGCTTTTTGGTCGCTAGTTAAGAAACCTTCTACCACAATGTCTTGTGATTCTTTTGACACACCATCGAAAGTAACTTTTACTTTAACAGTAAGTTTTCCTTTTGCATCATCAGCAGAAACTTTAACAAAACTTAATGATCAAGCTTTTCCTTCAACTGCTGTTGGAAGAGTATAGTCATTGTCATTTGCTTTAGCTTTGAAGTTTGTATTTTCAAAAGCAACTGCTGATGGAAGCACTTTGTCTTTTGCTTTTTCACCAGTACCTAAGTATTCAACAGCTGTAATTTTGTTTGCTTCAGCTTGTACTTCTGCTTCTTTTTTATTTGCGCTAGTTAAGAAGCCATCTAAAGTAACTTCTTTTGATTCAGCAAAAAGTGTACCGCTAGTAACTTTTACTTTAACTTTTAAAGTACCTGCTACATCATCTGGTGTTTTCACAAATTCTGTTGCTCAGCTATCACCAACAGGAAGTACATAGTTTTGTTCTCCTGCTTTAGCAACTAACTTGGCATCATCAACTTGTGATGGAAGCACATTTTCTTTAGCGCTTGCTTTGGTACCGTTGTATTCAACAGCTGTAATCTTAGCTGCTTCAGTGTTAACTTGTTCTTGAGTAACGTTTTGAACAGCAGGTTCAGCTTTAAAACCTGTTAAATCTAATTCTTTTGTTAGAGGTGTTTCTGCGCCTTTTTGTACTGAAACTTTAACTTTTAAAGAACCATCAACTGCTAATCTTGTTGTAATTTCAAAGTCAACTTTCACATCGCTACCAGTTGGAGCCTTGTAATCTGCTTCGCCAGCTTTAAGTTTAAGTTGCATCTTTGTTACGTCGTTAACTGAAGTGTTAGCTTGGTCTGTTCCAGTGAAAGCTACTGCTGTAATTTTGTCGCGCTCGCCTTGTGCTGTAACTTCTGTTGTTGCGGTTTTACCGCATGAAAAAGCAACTAATGGTACTGCAACTGTTGCGGCAGTAGCAGACAATAAGAATGAGAATTTTTTGAGTTTCACTTTTCTCTCCTTGTGTATTGTTTGAATTATTTTGTAAAGAAATTTCTTGTTGTAAAAATGCTAAAAATTATCCATTTAGCATCTAAGTTTAATCTAGATTGAATTCTTGATCTAGACCTATTTCATAGTTAGATTTGACTAGTGAAATCTACTTTGTTCCTGGAAATTCTTACTGTTGCTACTCCTCAAAAAATAGAAAAAAACGAGTAAAATTGCTCGTTTAAAAAATAGTGTTGTAATTAATCTTATGATGATGATGATGTAGGAGTAATAGGAACTGTAAAGTCAACTGTTTTTTCTTCAGAAGTTTGACCACTGAAGTTAACTGTAAATTTAAGAGTTGCTTTTGTTTGTTCGCTATCTTTTTTAACAGCATCAGCTTTAAATACTGCTCTGTATCCTTCAGCAACATCAGCAAATGTGAAGGCTTCTCTTAATGTTTGACCTGAAGCTTCACTATTTTTAAAGGCTGCTACAAACTCATCAACTGATGCTCAAGTTAGACTTCCTGAATATGTAACATTAGTTGCAGCTAATCTAGTTGCTTCAGCATCTGCCTTAGCTTTCTTAGCAGCTGCATCTTGAACTGTAGTTAAGAAACCACTAACTTCTAATTCACCAGTAACTGCAGTTTTATCACCTTTGGTTAAGGTAGCTTTAACTTTTAAAGTACCAGAAGCGTCATTTTGTGAGTTAGCAACAATTTCATAAGAAACAGCAATTCCAGCTGCTGGAGCTTGAGTAACACTAAATTTAGTTACATCTGCAGTTGAGGGTAAAACTGAAGCTTTGTCGGCGTAATCAGCACTTGTAATTGCTGTTTTAGCATCGTTTACAGCTTTTTGGTCGCTAGTTAAAAAGCCTTCTAACACAATATCTTTTGATTCTCTTGACACATCATCGAAAGTAACTTTTACTTTAACAGTAAGTTTTCCTTTTGCATCATCAGCAGTAACTTTAACAAATTCTAATGATCAAGCTTTTCCTTCAACTGCTGTTGGGAGTTCATAGTCATTGTTATTTACTTTTGCTTTGAAGTTTGTGTTTGCAAAAGTAACTGCTGATGGAAGTACTTTTTCTTTTGCGCTTTCGCCAGTGCCTAAGTATTCAACAGCTGTAATTTTGTTTGCTTCAGCTTGTACTTCTGCTGCTTTTTTATTTGCGCTAGTTAAGAAGCCATCTAAAGTAACTTCTTTTGATTCAGCAAAAAGTGTACCGCTAGTAACTTTTACTTTAACTTTTAAAGTACCTGCTGCATCGTCAGCTGTTTTCACAAATTCTTTTGCTCAGTTACCACCAACAGGAAGTACATAGCTTTGTTCTCCTGCTTTAGCAACTAAATTAGCAGCATCAACTTGTGATGGAAGCACATTTTCTTTAGCGCTTGCTTCGGTACCGTTGTATTCAACAGCTGTAATCTTAGCTGCTTCAGCGTCAACTTCTGCTTGTGTAACGTTTTGAACAGCAGGCTCAGCTTTAAAACCTGTTAAATCTAATTCTTTTGTTTGAGGTGTTTCTGCGCCTTTTTGTACTGAAACTTTAACTTTTAAAGAACCATCAACTGCTAATCTTGTTGTAATATCAAAGGCAACTTTCACATCGCTACCAGTTGGAGCCTTGTAATCTGCTTCGCCAGCTTTAAGTTTAAGTTGCTCGTTTGTTACGTCGTTAACTGAAGTGTTAGCTTGGTTTGTTCCAGTGAAAGCTACTGCTGTAATTTTGTCGAGTTCGCCTTGTGCTGTAACTTCTGTTGTTGCGGTTTTACCGCAGGAAACAGCAACTAATGGTACTGCAACTGTTGCGGCAGTAGTAGACAATAAGAATGAGAATTTTTTGAGTTTCACTTTTCTCTCCTTGTGTATTGATTGAATTATTTTTAAAGAAATTTCTTGTTGAAAAAATGCTAAAAATTATGCATTTAGCACCTAAGTTTAATCTAGATTGAATTCTTGATCTAGGCCTATTTCATAGTTAGATTTGACTAGTGAAATCTACTTTGTTCCTGGAAATTCTTACTGTTGCTACTTCTCAAAAAGCAGAAAAAAACGAGCAAAATTGCTCGTTTAAAAAATAGTGTTGTAATTAATCTTATGATGGAGTGATAGGAACTGTAAAGTCAACTGCTTTTTCTTCAGAAGTTTGACCACTGAGGTTAATTGTAAATTTAAGGGTGGCTTTAGTATCGTCGCTTGTTTTTTTGACAGCGCCATCTTTAAATACTGCTCTGTATCCATCAGCAAGACCATCAAATTTAAAGCCATTTCTTAATTCTTGACCTGAAGCGTCACTATTGTTAAAGGCTGTTACAAACGCATCAACTGATTCTCAGGTTCGACTTTCTGAACCTTTTGGAGTTTGACTAGTTAATTCAGTTGCTTTTGCATCTGCTTTGTTTTTGTTGTCTTGATCTGTGGTTAAGAAACCATTAACTGGTAATTCACCAGTAACTGCAGTTTTACCGCCTTTGGTTAAGGTAGCTTTAACTTTTAAAGTACCTGTCGCATTATCTTGTGAGCTAGCAACAATTTCATAAGTAACAGTGATTCCTGCATCTGGAGCTGGAGCTTGAGTAACACTAAATTTATTTAAATCTGTTGCTTCTGATGGTAAAACTGAAGCTTTGTCTGTGTAGTCAGCACTTGTAATTGCTGCTTTAGCATCATTTACAGCTTTTTGGTCGCTGGTTAAGAAACCACTAACTTCTAATTCATCAGTAACTGCAGTTTTACCACCTTTGGTTAAGGTAGCTTTAACTTTTAAAGTACCAGCATCATTATTTTGTGAGTTAGCAACAATTCCATAAGTAACAGTGATTCCTGCATCTGGAGCTGGAGCTTGAGTAACACTAAATTTATTTAAATCTGTTGCTTCTGATGGTAAAACTGAAGCTTTGTCTGTGTAGTCAGCACTTGTAATTGCTGCTTTAGCATCATTTACAGCTTTTTGGTCGCTGGTTAAGAAACCACTAACTTCTAATTCATCAGTAACTGCAGTTTTACCACCTTTGGTTAAGGTAGCTTTAACTTTTAAAGTACCAGCATCATTATTTTGTGAGTTAGCAACAATTCCATAAGTAACAGTGATTCCTGCATCTGGAGCTGGAGCTTGAGTAACACTAAATTTATTTAAATCTGTTGCTTCTGATGGTAAAACTGAAGCTTTGTCGTCGTAATCAGCACTTGTAATTGCTGCTTTAGCGTCGTTTACAGCTTTTTGGTCGCTAGTTAAGAAGCCATCTAAAGCAACTTCTTTTGATTCAGCAAAAAGTGTACCGCTAGTAACTTTTACTTTAACTTTTAAAGTACCAGCATCATTATTTTGTGAGTTAGCAACAATTCCATAAGTAACAGTGATTCCTGCATCTGGAGCTGGAGCTTGAGTAACACTAAATTTATTTAAATCTGTTGCTTCTGATGGTAAAACTGAAGCTTTGTCTGTGTAGTCAGCACTTGTAATTGCTGCTTTAGCATCATTTACAGCTTTTTGGTCGCTGGTTAAGAAACCACTAACTTCTAATTCATCAGTAACTGCAGTTTTACCACCTTTGGTTAAGGTAGCTTTAACTTTTAAAGTACCAGCATCATTATTTTGTGAGTTAGCAACAATTCCATAAGTAACAGTGATTCCTGCATCTGGAGCTGGAGCTTGAGTAACACTAAATTTATTTAAATCTGTTGCTTCTGATGGTAAAACTGAAGCTTTGTCTGTGTAGTCAGCACTTGTAATTGCTGCTTTAGCATCATTTACAGCTTTTTGGTCGCTGGTTAAGAAACCACTAACTTCTAATTCATCAGTAACTGCAGTTTTACCACCTTTGGTTAAGGTAGCTTTAACTTTTAAAGTACCAGCATCATTATTTTGTGAGTTAGCAACAATTCCATAAGTAACAGTGATTCCTGCATCTGGAGCTGGAGCTTGAGTAACACTAAATTTATTTAAATCTGTTGCTTCTGATGGTAAAACTGAAGCTTTGTCTGTGTAGTCAGCACTTGTAATTGCTGCTTTAGCATCATTTACAGCTTTTTGGTCGCTGGTTAAGAAACCACTAACTTCTAATTCATCAGTAACTGCAGTTTTACCACCTTTGGTTAAGGTAGCTTTAACTTTTAAAGTACCAGCATCATTATTTTGTGAGTTAGCAACAATTCCATAAGTAACAGTGATTCCTGCATCTGGAGCTGGAGCTTGAGTAACACTAAATTTATTTAAATCTGTTGCTTCTGATGGTAAAACTGAAGCTTTGTCGTCGTAATCAGCACTTGTAATTGCTGCTTTAGCGTCGTTTACAGCTTTTTGGTCGCTAGTTAAGAAGCCATCTAAAGCAACTTCTTTTGATTCAGCAAAAAGTGTACCGCTAGTAACTTTTACTTTAACTTTTAAAGTACCAGCATCATTATTTTGTGAGTTAGCAACAATTCCATAAGTAACAGTGATTCCTGCATCTGGAGCTGGAGCTTGAGTAACACTAAATTTATTTAAATCTGTTGCTTCTGATGGTAAAACTGAAGCTTTGTCTGTGTAGTCAGCACTTGTAATTGCTGCTTTAGCATCATTTACAGCTTTTTGGTCGCTGGTTAAGAAACCACTAACTTCTAATTCATCAGTAACTGCAGTTTTACCACCTTTGGTTAAGGTAGCTTTAACTTTTAAAGTACCAGCATCATTATTTTGTGAGTTAGCAACAATTCCATAAGTAACAGTGATTCCTGCATCTGGAGCTGGAGCTTGAGTAACACTAAATTTATTTAAATCTGTTGCTTCTGATGGTAAAACTGAAGCTTTGTCGTCGTAATCAGCACTTGTAATTGCTGCTTTAGCGTCGTTTACAGCTTTTTGGTCGCTAGTTAAGAAGCCATCTAAAGCAACTTCTTTTGATTCAGCAAAAAGTGTACCGCTAGTAACTTTTACTTTAACTTTTAAAGTACCTGCTGCATCATCATCAGCTGTTTTCACAAATTCTGTTGCTCAGCTACCACCAATAGGATGTGCATAAACTTCTTTTCCTGCTTTAGCAACTAACTTAGCAACATCAACTTGTGATGGAAGCACATTTTCTTTAGCGCTTGCTTCTGTACCGTTGTATTCAACAGCTGTAATCTTGGCTGCTTCAGCGTCAACTTCTGCTTGTGTAACGTTTTGAACAGCAGGTTCAGCTTTAAAACCTGTTAAATCTAATTCTTTTGTTAGAGGTGTTTCTGCGCCTTTTTGTACTGAAACTTTAACTTTTAAAGAACCATCAACTGCTAGTCTTGTTGTAATTTCAAAGGCAACTTTTACATCGCTACCAGTTGGAGCCTTGTAATCTGCTTCGCCAGCTTTAAGTTTAAGTTGCTCGTTTGTTACGTCGCTAACTGAAGTGTTAGCTTGGTCTGTTCCAGTGAAAGCTACTGCTGTAATTTTGTCGAGCTCGCCTTGTGCTGTAACTTCTGTTGTTGCGGTTTTACCACATGAAACAGCAACTAATGGTACTGCAACTGTTGCGGCAGTAGCAGACAATAAGAATGAGAATTTTTTGAGTTTCACTTTTCTCTCCTTGTGTATTGATTGAATTATTTTGTAAAGAAATTTCTTGTTGAAAAAATGCTAAAAATTATGCATTTAGCACCTAAGTTTAATCTAGATTGAATTCTTGATCTAGACCTATTTCATAGTTAGATTCGATTAGTGAAATCTACTTTGTTCCTGGAAATTCTTATTTCCAGTGTTTCCAAAATTTAAAAAAAATAATATTTAAATAATTATTTAAACTTTACCAGTTTTAACCGTTAGATTAAAACTTTCTAATTTTTACTTTTTAACTTTTTTGATAAAAATATTTTAACATTCGCTAACATACCCGAAAAAGAATGCTGTAATACCTTTTATATAACGGTAAAGGCTATTATCAATTCCGTGGTAAATTTAAATATATTAATATTTTATTTACCGCATTCATTATACAAAATGTGGCAAAATAAAAAATTTTTTCTGAAGTTAAACTAAATTCAAATTTTTCATATATATTCGTTTTTTGATAGGATTCGTCAACGGAAATAAAAACTTAATGTAAAAACTAGGGATTTATGAAAATTGCAAAATTATTTATCATTTATAATTATTTTTACCACTTTAAAGCATTTTGCAATATCAAGTGCTTTTAAAAAAAAGTTTAAACATTGTTATTTTTATATCTTCTAAAACCAATGAAATTTATTCTTTTGAAAAATTCCATCAATTAAGAAATTATGTGATAAACCAAATTTATTTATGGTTAATTTAACAATTGAAACACATTGATAAAAATGTTCACAAGAGATTACTTAACAATAATACTTCGTATTAAATGAAAATGACTTATGTATTTTTTTGATTAATAAGTGGCAAACTTTAAGTTTATTTCATTTTGCAAAAACAAATGATTTTCCAGTTGTAATTGAGGATTTAAGCAGTTTTATTAATTTTCATATCTTTGCAATTCCATTTTCAAAAAACAATATTAGTGACTTAATTTTTATTTTTTACGAAGTCTAAAAAAATATTTGGTCGTTACTTTGTGATGTAAATTTTTACAAGCATCTGTATTAAAACTTGTGGTACAGCTGCTATTGGTTCGTGAGAAGTTAACAGCTTTAAAGAAAAAAAGATCACAAGTAACTTAAATTAAATTTAGCGAAAAAACCTATTTTATAGACTTAAACTAAAATAATAATTTTTTTAAATTCAAATTAAGTCAGAAAAAGGTCCTTTCAACTTTTATTATATGCTTTCATTTTCAGCAAAAAAACGCGCTAAATATATGCTTTTGTCACATTCTTTTTTGTATTTTGTTAAGACAAAAATTCACGAAAAAAACTTGCTTTAGGCAAGTTTATATCACTTGGTGGAGATGACGGGAATCGAACCCGCGTCCATAAATTAAGTCATTAACTACACTTTTTACAGTTTAGTTTATTTTGAAAAAGATAAATTAATTAGAAATAAACAAAAACTTCAATTTATCAATACTTTAACATTAGTATTAGACGAGATCTAAACCAACTTAAAGAAGCGTTCTCTTTCTTTAAGCCACTTGCTGCTATTTACTAAGCAAAAGCAAGATTTGCTGAATATGCATTTGCATAAGCAAATGCTGGAAGTTTAACTTCCGCTTTTTCTTCGTTTGCGATTCTAAAAGCCTAGAAAGCATTATAGTCTGCCACACTACTGATGTAATTAATTCCTAAAGTATGTCGAGACCATTTCATCCCCGTTTTTGTTTGCAATTATATGTCAAAGCTAAAGTCATTGCAAAAAATAGAGACAAAATTAAAAAAAATTTTGCTAAAAGTTTTTGCTTTTAATTATTTTTTTTACATTGTTAACTTAGAAAACTCTTGGTTTTGAAACTAGAAATTATGACGACAACTACTAGTTTTATTAATATTGTTAGCCGCTAGAATAGTTTCAAATTTATGTACCCACATAATTTAGTTAAAACGTATTTATTATTTTAATTCGTAATTCTTCATTAAAGTTTTAAGCTAGTGTTAACTTTTGATTTAGTTTTGAATAAGTTTTTCAAAATTCAAAAAGCATTTTTAACTAACATAACATAAAATGAAACTTTATTTTAGCGAAATAGTCAAAATAGTGCTATAATGCACACACTAGCAAACAGTAGCTACGGAATATTTTTCCGTTTTTTTCGTTTTCTAGTAAAATTTATAAACTTTGTTACGTTTTTTATTTAAAGTAATTAAACATTAAACAAAGTGAATAAAGAAAGGCACACAATGATTACAATTAAAAGCCCAGCTGAAATTGAAAAAATTACTAAAAGTTGTGCCATTCTGGCAGAAGTCAAACAAGTAGTTTATGACTTTATAAGACCAGGCGTTTCATTAAAAGAAATAGATTCAATCGCTTTTAATGAAATTGTAAAGAGAAATGCAACCCCTGCCTTTAAAGGTTTATATGGTTTCCCAGCCACAGCTTGCATTTCAGTAAACGCAGAATTGATTCACGGTATCCCTACAAATTATGTGCTTAAAAATGGTGACTTAGTTAGTGTTGATTTAGGTTGCATTTACCAGGGATACAACAGTGATAGTGCTTTCACAAAAAGCGTGGGAACTATCACTCCAGCTAACCAAAAATTAATTGATGTTGCCCAACAAGCCTTTGAAGCAGGTTTAAATGCGATCAAGCCTGGTGCGAGGGTTGGTGACATTAGTTTTGCAATTGGTCAAGTAATTAAACAAAACCACCTTTACACACCGTCTAATTTTTGTGGACACGGCATTGGTTTAGCCTTGCACGAAGATCCAGAAGTTCCAAACGATGGTGTTCCTGGCACAGGTGCTTTGCTTCGTGATGGCATGGTAATTTGCATTGAACCAATGATTTTGCAAAAAGATGCCAGAACTTACATAAAACCAGATGGTTGAACAGTTGTAGCTAAGTCAGGCTTAAATTCAAGTCACTACGAACACACTGTACTCATCAAAGACGGTAAAGGTGTAGTTTTAACGAAAGGAATTTAATTTAGTGGCCAAAGATGCTATTAAACTAAAAGCTGTTGTTACACAAGCTCACTCAATGGATGAATATGAAGTTGAACTTGAAAACGGCACTAAAATCAAAGCTCACATCTCGGGTAAAATGAGAGTTAACAAAATCAGGATTTTACCAGGAGATACAGTGGATGTAGAAATGAGTCCCTATAATTTAAATTTAGGACGCATTACCTACAGACATAAATAAGGAGAATTTATGAAAGTTAGAGCAAGTGTTAAAAAAATGTGTAAAGATTGTAGAATTATCAAGCGTAAAGGCATTATTAGAGTAATTTGCCAATTGCCAAAACACAAACAAAGACAAGGATAGAAAATGGCTAGAGTTCTAAATATTGAAATCCCAAACAATAAACGTATTGTTATTTCACTTACCTATATCAAAGGTATTGGAAAGCCAACTGCACAAGAAATTTGTGCTAAAGCGAAAGTAGATGAAAGTATTCGTGCTAAAGATTTAACTGAAGAACAACTTAGTGCAATTCGTGAAGCTGCTAAAGATTACTTAACCGAAGGTGATTTGAACCGTGAGGTAACATTAAACATCAAGCGTTTAATGGAAATTAAATGCTACCGTGGCATTAGACACCGTAAAGGTTTACCAGTAAGAGGCCAATGTACACAAAAGAACGCACGTACACGTAAGGGTCCTCGGAAAACAGTGGCTGGTAAAAAAGGTAAATAGGAGTAAATTATGGCTAGAAAAACTAAAAAGAAAAATATCACTAATGGTATTGCTCACATTCACTCAACCAACCAAAATACTATTGTAACCTTTACAGACGAAGCTGGTAATGTTATTTCATGAAGTTCATCAGGTGCAATTGGCTACAAAGGTTCTAAGAAAAAAACTCCTTATGCTGCCTCACTAGCTGCGCAAGCTGCTGCTGAAGCTGCCAAGGAACACGGTTTAAAAACAGTTAAAGTTAGACTTAAAGGTTTAGGTGCAGGAAAAGATTCAGCGCGTAAACAAATTGAAGTTGCAGGTATTACAGTTACTGAAATTAAAGATGTTACTCCAGTTCCACACAATGGAACCAGACCTCCAAAACGTGTTCTTAAGCGTGAAAAACAAAGATAATCAATTGAAATTTGCGAATTAGGAGCTAATTATGGAAAAAATGAACAAATTGACTTATGAACAAATTAAAGATTCACAAAGTCAAAACAAAAACGTTGCCACTTTTAGTTTAAAACCTTTAGAAAGAGGTTTTGCTAATACGCTTGGTGTGCCCTTGCGGAGAGTGTTATTATCTTCAATTACTGCTCTTGCAGTGTTTGCAGTTAAAATTGAAGGTGTTAACCATGAATTCCAAACCATCCCTGGCGTGGAAGAAGATGTGGTACGTTTGATCTTAAACTTACGCAAAATTAAATTCCAATACGACCCAAGTTTAGTTAATGACGATGAAATTATCAAAGTGACTTTAACTTCACCAAATACTGGCGAAATTACTTCACGTAACCTTGAGGTAAACAACTTAAACATTGAAATCATCAACAAAAGTGAGAAAATTGCCACTGTGACCAAGGCGAATGCACTCACACTCGAAATGTTCTTACGTCCAGGCCGTGGTTTTGTACCTGCTGACGACAACAAAAAAATTATTGCCCAGTCAAACTTTTTGGCTCGTGCAAACTCAAGTATTAAGTCAGGTGCTTTCATTCCAACTGACTCAAACTTTTCACCAATTCAAAAAGTAAACTATGAAGTGTTACAACTTAACACTTCAAGTCCCAAAATTGAAGAAGAATTGCGTTTTACCATCGAAAGTAATGGCGCCATTGATCCTAAATTTGCCATTCAACAAGCTTGTGAAATCTTGATTGGTCACTTTCAGGTAATTGGTTCTGTTGATGATCTCAAAGTAGAAATTTTCCTTGAAGAAAAAGAAGTTAAAGCCAAAGAAGAAGAAAACGACATTGATATTTCTCAACTACAGTTATCAGTTCGTTCATTGAATGCACTAAGAAGAATTGGCAAAACCAAACTTTCTGAAATTGCAGATATGACACAAGAACAACTCGAACAAACTAAAAACTTAGGGCGTAAATCAATTGATGAAATTATTAACATACTTAAAGAAAACGGTCGTGATCTAAGAAAAGGAGAAGAATAATGGCAAACCCAACACAAATTTACAGTCGTAATACTAAGTGAAGAAGAGGTGTAATGCGCACTCTTACTTCAGAACTTATCAAGCATGGTCGCATTACTACTACTTTAACTCGTGCTAAAGAACTACGTAGACATGTAGAAAGAATGATTACCAAAGCCAAAAACCCTACTTTAGCAAATCGCCGTTTAGCAGCTGCTTACCTTAGACCAACTTTAGTTAGCGAAAAAGAAAATGTGTTACAACACTTATTTAAAACAGTAGCTCCTCGCTACAAAGAACGTAAGGGTGGTTACACACGTATCTACAAATTAGCTTCGCGTCGTGGCGACAATACTCGTATGGCAATTATTGAATTAGTTTAGTATTTACACATTGCTTTGAAGCTTAAATTCACACAATCTTCATTCATAAAATAATCATTAAAAGAACATTCGAGCGAATGTTCTTTTAAAAATTCATTTTTAAGCCTTAACTATTTTTGTTACTTGCGCAAATAACTCCTCAATTGTCGAACTGTTTGCAATTATGTGTGTTGCTATATCCTTTATTTTGTCAACTTTGTGCAGAAATTTTAAGTTCTCTTTCTCTTCAAAAAGATTTAGAAAATCATCATAACTAATTTGTTTTATTTTGCTTAGTTTAGAATATTCTCTTGCAATTCTTTTTTGCTTTTCTGCTTCTATATAGAAACAATAAGTCTGTGGATGGATTGCTTTAATTCCCTTAAAAAGTTCTCCTCGATGTAAAGATTCTAATGAAATGTTTTTACCTTCAGCTATTTCTAACAATTTTTCCAAAAATAAATTGTAAATGTTGGGTTTGTTGTAGATCTCATTTAATAAGTCATCTAATTCATATTTGCTATATTGTGAAAAATCAATTTTATAAAAATCCTTGAGTAGCAATTTTTCTACATGGATAATTTTAATCCTTTTAAAATTTAATTTTTCTTCTAAAAACATTCCTACTGAGCTTTTACCACATTCGCTTAGACCAGAAAGAAAGACAATTTTTAAATCACTAGTGTGCATAAAGAAACCTTCAAAAAATCTATTTTTTTATTTATATTATAATTTGCATATGAATTGATGTTAACTCTTTTGTTTTTGATTTTGTAACTTTATTTGCGTTTTTTGTTTTCGAGCAGAAATAAAAAATAAAAAATAACGAAGCAATTAATCTGCAGAAGCTTTTAAATTTAACATAAAAACTTGTTCTTCAAAGTTTATATTGCCTCGTAAGTTAAATTCTTACTTTTGTGACAATAAACTAAAACCTTTAAAGTTTTAGTCTCTTACTGCCGCAATTTAATTTTGTTTACAGCCAATTTACAAAAATATTAGTCAAAAAGAAAATACGAAATAAACCTAAAAGTAGAAAGGAAGATAAATATATATCATGAAAAAAAGCGTGCTGAAAATAAATAAGCGAGAAAAAACCTATACATTTATCTATGCATCATTGATTGCTGTTTCTGCGGTAATTCTTTATATTCCATCGCTATTTTTGCAAAAATAGACATTACCAACAATGCTGTTTATTTGTTAATTATCTTTTTTCTAGGTTATTTTTTCGCTAAACTTGTCACAAGTTTTTTATCAATGTGAATTGGAGAATTAATAAAAGCAAAGATAGAAAGATCTTTTAAATCAAAAATATTTCAAGATATTTTGAATCTAAAAATAGACAGATTACGTAATATTGATTTTAGTTTTGTTTCGATTAACACCTCAAAACTTATTAAAGTTTATTCCAATTCATTTGTGAATATTATTGAAAGCGTTGTTTTCTGCATTTCCTCATTTTTATATGCATTTATATATATGGGTTTAGAAAGTTACATACTGTGTGTTTTTTCAATCTCGATAACTTGCTTATGAGTTATGTTTGCTTATTTGATTAAGCCAATTTTTATAAAAAATCAAAGAAAACTATTCAAATTTGAGTCAGATTTTCAAAATGAAACTTTCAAATTTTTAAAAGCATCTGAAACTATCAAACAAATTGCTAAAACAAGTTTTTTGAAAGCAAAAATTGATAATGAAAACAAGAAACTTTATTCTCAATTTAAGAAAGTAGGCCTTTGAAAATCATTTAATTCTTCGCTTACGACGATCTTTTTCGCAATTAGTCAGATCGGTTTAATTGTGTTGGCAACTTATTTAATGCAACGTAACTTGCTTAAAAATACGAACTCACTTTCATCAATCATTTATATTTCCGGCTTATTATCTGTACCTATGGTTCGCATTGAAAAACTATTTTTCTATCGCGTTGATTTCCTAACTGCTAAATTAAAAATTTCAAAGATTTTTGCTAATTCAAATGATATTGCTAGAACTGATAGAATTAATTTAGCTTCACTAAATTCATTAACATTTATTGATTTTAAATATGACTTAAAAAATGTGCACATTAGTATTCCTAAATTTGAAATTTCAAAAGGTGATCGTGTCAAAATATCTGGGAAATCTGGCAGTGGTAAAACAACTTTATTAAGACTATTGATGAATGAAGATCAAAGTTATCAAGGCAAAGTTTTGGTTAATGATGAATTAACATTGCATGATGCAGCGCCTAAAATTACATACATTAGTCAAAACGAATCCCTTTTACCAGTTTCATTGTTACAAAATATTACTTTGAGTAATGAAAATACCGAAAACGAGAAAGAGAAAGTTCGTCAAATCATAAGTGAAGTTGGTTTAGCTCATAAAACCAACGATTTAAATCAAAGCATTGAAACCTTTTCATTAGGTGAGCAAAAACGCGTGGAGATTGCTCGTGCATTGTACTTTGATGCGCAACTTTATATTTTCGACGAAGCTTTCACTGGCATTGATTTTGCTACCAAAAATGCAATAATTGAAATAATCAAGGAAAAAATCAAGGACAAAATTTTCATTTTCGTGACACACGATAACAACCTTAACTTACACAACAAGGAAATTTGTGTGAGCGAGTAAGTGAGTGCTTCTACCTTATTAAGATATAGAAAAAGAGTGCCTGCTAAAAGTTGCTTAGGCACTCTTTTTGTTTCAAAAGAATTATTTCTTGTGTTCTAAGTGTAGTTTAAGTGCAGCGGCACGAGCACATTCTCAGATGATTTCTGAGAAGGTTGGGTGTGGGTGAATTGTGTGAGTTAAGTCAAAAACAGTTAAACCTTTTTCAATTGCTAAGGTAATTTCTGCGATGTAGTCAGTTGAGTTAGCACCGATAATGTGACCACCAAGAATTTTACCGTCTTTTTTGTCAACAACTAACTTTGCAAAACCAGTAGTTGCTTTAGCAGCAATCGCTTTACCAAGGAAACCGAATGAGTATTTTGCACTAAAGGCGTCAATACCTTTTTCCTTAGCTTGTTCTTCAGTTAAACCAGTGAATGAAATTTCTGGGTGAGTGTAGATGCAGCCTGGAATTGGTTTGTTTTTGTACACAGTGTCAAAACCTAAAATGCTTTCTACAGCAGTAATAGCGTGTTGGTAAGCCACGTGTGCTAACATTGCTTGACCAGTTAAGTCACCAATTGCGTACACACCTTCTACATTAGTTCTCATGTGTTGGTCAACAACCACTTCACCACGAGCACCAACTTCAATACCAACTTCTTTCAAACCTTGTGAGTTTGGAATTCTACCTACAGCAATTAAGTACACATCAGCTTTGATCGTGTGGTCAACGCCGTCAACTGAGTAAACTAGTTCGTTGTTAGCGTTAAGTTCTTTAGTTTGAGCATTGTAAATAATGTTTACACCGCTTGAAGTAAGAACTTTAGTCATTTCTTTGATTGCATCTTTGTCGATACCCATCAAAATTGAGTCGGTGTTTTGTAAGATGGTAACTTGGGCACCAGCTGTTTTGAATACTTGTGCAAATTCAACTCCAATAACACCACCACCAACAATGGCAATTGACTTAGGCAATTTTGAGTCATAGTTAATTGCTTGTTTTGAAGTAAGAGCAATGTTTGCTTCGTAAGCTTTTTCAAAACCAGGTAACATTGTAAGTTTACGTGCGTGGCTTCCCATTGCTAAAATCATATTTTTAGCTTTGTAAACTTTACCATTTACTTCAATTACGTGTGGGCTTAAAAATTTAGCTTCACCAAATTCAGTAGCAACTTTTGAACCTTTCATAAGCATTTGCACACCTTTGGTAAGTTGGTCTACAACTTTGTATTTTCTTTCGTGCATTTTAGCTCAGGTTTGTTCAAAGTCAATTTTAAGATCGCCTAAGTTGCCAATTACACCATATTCACCTGCGTGTGCGATGGTTTCAAGTACTTCAGCGCTTTTAAGTAAAGTTTTGGTTGGAATGCAACCAACATTAAGACACACTCCACCTCAAAATTCTTTTTCTACAATTAAGGTTTTAAGACCTTGTTTACCAGCTTCTTCGGCTGCTAAGTAGCCGCCAGGACCACTACCTACGACAATCACATCAAACTCAGCATCGATTTTAACGTTACATGCTTTACATTCTTTGCATTCTGACATAACATTCTCCTTATTTTCTACTTCTACTAATGATTAATTACACTTAGTGCAGTTACTGCAGTTTCTTTCGGCAGCTGGTTTTGCTGCACAAGCGTTAGTGTTTTTGCATTCTGTGCAGTTTTGGCAAGTTTTTACTTCAACTTTTGCTTTTTCACAAGCACAACTTTTACTTTTACAATTTGACATTTTTTTCTCCTTTAAACCAGGTGTTATTTTCCTTACTGAGAAATTGTGAATTTTGGCAAAAAGTGTAATTTTGACTATTTTTTTGTATCAAAAGTGTATTTTTTGCAAAATAAGTTTTTAAGGTAAATCACTATTAATCAATAATTAACTAAATTATAATTCAATATAAACTAAACATAAGATTTTTCAAAAAATGTAACTTTTTCTGTAAAAAAATAACTGTTTTAAACACATTTTGTTGAACAAATTTCTGTGCAAATTAATAAAAAAGTAGCGTTTTCACGCTACTCTAAGTCAGTAAAACTGAAATGGTACGCCCAAGAGGATTCGAACCTCTGACCCAATGGTTAAAAGCCATTTGCTCTACCTACTGAGCTATGGGCGCATTTGGTGTAACTAGTTGTTACATTTGGTACCCAGAACTGGACTTGAACCAGCACGAACTAACGTTCGAGGGATTTTAAGTCCCTTGCGTCTACCATTCCGCCACCTGGGCAACTGACATAACTCAAAATTTATTTAATTTTTTGTGCCATATAATATTACTATATTTTTTTATTTTTATAAGTAATTTTTTAATTTTTTTTACGTTTATTTTCTTACAAGGGAATTCCACAAAAATAATGCTATTTTATGTAGAAAATAAACACAAAAAGAATACCTAAGTTCGCAAAAATCGAAAAAGCAACGTGCAGAACGTTGCTAATAAATAGAAAAAACAGTAAAACGTGTGTGATAAAAATTAGATTAGCGATAACTGGTTCAAAAAGAATCTAAAAGGATTTGTGAATTATTGATTTTTGCTTTGTGCTTTGCGTTTAATAATAACTAAACGAGGCAGCTTTGCTTCTTCACCGCGTAAACGTTCTGAAAGTTGTTGAACAATTTCGAGTTGATTTTTAAGGCCAAGAAAAGGCAATTTCGTAATTATTAAATCATCAGTTTGAAGCTGCGAACGAAGATCAAAGTAATTAATTCGGTAAATTGTATCTAAGTCCACACCGGCAATAGTTTCAATTTTAGTGAGTTCGCCGTTTTCACTTAAACCTAAGTCGGTTTGAACTTGTACAATATGCTTTTGTGCGGTTTCTGACGCATTTATTGCATTGACACAAGCGAGAAAAAAGACATCATTTTCTTCTTCAGCAATTAAAACAATTGACTTTTTATCTGTTTGGGCGCCAAAAACTTTAGCACAAAAGTCAGCTTTAACTTCGAGCGGTTTTAAAATAGGTAAAGCGAAGTTATACTGTGTTTGTAAGTTGGTAACAGTTTGAGTATTAGTATTCACGAATCTCCTTAGTAGTTTAAAAGTAATATTTTTTTGAACCAAAATAATGATAGAACTTTCTAACTTTAAGTTGTAATTGATAGTTTTTCCTTTTTATGGGCTTTGTTACTAAGAAAGTGGCAAAAGTAAAAATTTTAGCTTCAAACTTAAGCCTAAGTTGAGTTTTTTAGTTAGCACTAAATTTCAAGTTGTTAGCAACTAATTTTTTAGGTCTGTTTGCGGCATAAAAAAACGGACTTTCACAAGCCGTTTTTTAATTCTTAGTTAGAGTATAAGTTTATTTGTTACCCATTTGTGCTGCTACTTCAGAAGCAAAGTCACTTACAACTTTTTCAATTCCTTCACCAACTGAGTAACGTACAGCTTCAACTAGGGTTGATTGGTGGTTAGCAAGGTATTTTTCGATTGAAACTGAATCATCAATCATAAATGGTTGTTTCACCAAAACTACTTCAGAAAGTTTTTTATCAAGTGAACCTTGTAAAATTCTTTCTTGAATAGCCGCAGGTTTATTTTCGAAACCTGCAGGTTTTACAAACTCAGCTTTGAAAGTTTCGATTCTTGCTTGTGGAACATCATTTACAAAAATAAATTCAGGTTTCATTGCTGAAAGGTGCATTGCAACGTTTCTTGCGCTTTCAGCGTGGTTACCCTTCACTTTTACAATTGCACCAACTTGACCGTTGATGTGAACGTATGAACCTAAGATTTCGCCAGCATGCGCTTCAACTATGTTAAATCTTCTAAATGAGATTTTTTCACCGATAGTTGCTGTTAAGTTATCTACGAATTCGTGTAAAGGTTCCTTGTTAACTAACACATTGCTTACGTCAGCGTCGTTTTTAACTTTGGCGTCAAAAAGTGCTTTTGCAATTAAATCAAGTGCTGCTTTGAATTTTTCGTTTTTTACCACGAAATCAGTTTCACAATTAAGTTCAACAATTAAAGCACGGTTGTGGTCACCAAAAATTGAAACTAAACCTTCAGCTGACACACGGCCTGACTTTTTGGCGGCTTTAATTTTGCCATTGCTTTTTAATCAAGTAATTGCTTTTTCAGCGTCTCAGTCAGAAGCTTCAAGAGCTTTTTTAACATCAACCATTCCACCGTTAGTTCTTTCACGAACTTCTTTAATTAAGGCTAATTTGTCCACTGCCATTCTTAATCCCTCTTTTCTTCTTTATCTTTTGCTACAACTTCGCGATTGACTGCAGCATCAGTGTTGTTGTTTCTGTTGTTAAAACCTTCTCTGTTGTAAGGTCTACGAGGTTGGAATTGTGATCTTTCTTTTCTTTCTGATTCGTATTTTGGCAACACAATTTGGTCGTCATCTTGGTATGCATATTTAGCTTTACCGCCTCTTGCAGTTGCGATTGCATCAGCTAAAATAGTAATAATTACATTAATACTTTTTGCTGAGTCATCGTTAGCTGGAATACCAAAGTCAACTGAATCAGGGTCAGTGTTTGAGTCAAGTAAACCGATTACTTTTACTCCTTTTTTACGTGCTTCCTTAACTGCAATTTCATCGTCCATTGGGTCAGCAACAATCATAAAGTTAGTTGTACCTTGCATTTTTCTAATCCCTTCAAGATTAGCTTGTAACTTTTTAAGTTTCTTTTCAAGGTCTAAAACTTCTTTTTTGGTACGGTTTGGGAAACCTTCAGCTGCCATTTTTTCAAGGTCTTCCATTGCTTTCACACGTTTTGAAATTGTTGCAAAGTTAGTAAATGTTCCACCAAGTCATCTTTCAGTTACATAAAAACTGTTTGTTCTAAGGGCACTTTCTTTAATAGTTTCCTTAGCTTGTTTTTTCGTACCAACAAAAATGAATGTGGTTCTTGGGTTTGACGCCATTTTGTTTAAAAGTTTGTAAATGAATTCCAAACGTTTTACAGTTGAAGCTGAGTCAATGATGTGAATACCTCTTTTTGTTTGTGGCAATAAAAAGTCCTTCATTTTAGGGTTTCAAAGACTCGACTTGTGACCAAAATAGGTTCCTGCTTCCAAAAGTTTTTCTTTTGAAATAATTGGTTTTTTGTTTTCTTCTGCTGCAGGCGCTGCTGCTTTAACTTCAGTTGTTGTTTTAGCTACTTTAGCTTCTTCAACTAAGTTTTTTTCTACTTCTTGATTCATATAAGATTTTTTTCCTTTAGTTTGTTAGTCTTCCCATTGTTTCGAACACCTAGCACCATAATTATTGTGGCACACCCAAGTGAATTCGCAATGGTGTTTAAAATAAAAAAATGAATTTAAAAATTCTTTTGAATTTTATCACTAAAAAATAATTAGTATTAATATATGTTTAGTTTTAACGAATTTTTTGCAGTTTGTTTTGTTTCAAGAACTTTAGTGGTTCCAATCACATTGAATTTGTGACTTAAGATATAATTTGATTACTTTGACGCTTGAATCGTGTTGTTTTTGACAACATATTTTTCTTTTTAATTAAATTATTAAACAGGAGAACCTTCAGATTGAAAAAATATTCAAAATTTATCTTATTGCCACTTTTGGCACTTTCACCTGTGACTTTGACTGTCGCATGCAGTAAAAGCGAAACAGAAACAAAAACAACCTCATCAACAACAGAATCAACAACACCCGAATCTACAGTTCAAAATTGAAGTTTTACCACTAAAGAACAAGCTCGTCAAGCGTTGCAAACTTACTATCAACAAATGAAAGAAAATTTTACTTACAAAGTAAAAAACGGTTCAACTGCAGCGTTTGAAACTTACCAAAATAGTGCACAAACAAGTGCTTTGGTTAACCTTGAAGCAGCGCTACGTTTAATTTTTGCTGACAAGGAACTTTTTGACCAAGACCGTCCTGACGCTGACTTGGCAACTAATTTTAATTTGTTTAGCGAATTTCAAAAAATACAAACTAATAAGTTACAAACTTTAGAACTCGACCCTCAAGTGCGTCAATACTTTGTTGGAAATAATCAACAACAAGGTACTTTCTTTGAAATTCTTAATGTTTTAGATGCTTTTGCTAGAGATCTTAAAGCTCAAATTCACACAGACAGCATTGACATACATAATTTTTTAAACTCAGACACACTGAATGCAAGCCGCGTGCTACAAGCTTTACAAACTGAGCAAACAATTACGCAAGCTAAGTGACAAGATAATATCAAGTTTGACTTTCAAACTGTGGCTAGCAAAATTGCGAATTTAACGCCAAGTGATTGAAACAGAACTGAAGCAAATTATCAACTTATTACTTATTCAAACCAAAATGACCAAGCAGCGCAAAACAATCACCACCATTCGCACGCCTTAGGAAATATGGTTTATGAATTTTATTTAATTCTTAATGCCATTAAAAATACAAAAACAACATTTTTAACTCACAAAAATGCTTTATTACAACAAATTAGTGATGCAGACACCAAAGCAGAATTAGAAAAAGTATTCACTAAATATGAACAACTCGCTGACTTTAGTGACTTACAACTTTTTAAAAGTTATGGTCTAGCTGCCAAAACAGCTGTTGAAACACTCAAAACAGCTTTAAGAGCAGTTGCGACTGTGATTCACTTAGACCAAGCGAGTGTTACTGCTGCCTTAGTTGATCCAGCTTTAGCTGATGGAACGAGCGCTATGACACAGCCTACGCAGCCGCAAGAATCTGCTGCCTCAACACCAAGTTCACCAGAATCAAGTGACCAACCTACGCACACTACAACACCAGAAGAAACTCCACCAGTGGTAACTCCAAAAACGCAAATGCAAATTGCTGTAAGTGCAAGTGCTGAAGGTTTAGGTTATTTCCCAACTACGATGCAAAAACTTTTCCAAAAAGCTACCACTAAAGCAGAAATTCTTGCGTTACTGCAAAAATTTATTTACGACCAACTTGATTCTGAAGTGCTTACCGCACAGACGCTAACATATAATGATGCTAAATCAGCTTTTGTTGATTTTGATGATGCGGTGCACTCGCGACAAGCAAAAGTTGTCCTCGAAACACCAACAAAAGAATTTGCATTTACTATTAACAACGCCGGGCTCAATAATACTTACAATCAATCCCAACATGAATTTAAATCAGCAACTTACAATTACTTTTGAGACGGAGACTTAGTCATTGAAGGCATTGCGAGTTCCCCAGCTGCCACTAATCCAAATGAACCAGGTCTTGAGACTAAAATTAGTGCTGAAGTAACAGCACAAAAAAACTTTCAAAGGCCAAATGGGCGTGTTACAAAAATACTTTAAAGTTACTTACCGCATAAATCCCGAATATGACTATAGCATAGATGCAGGCACACACGCACATCCAAATGAATTGCATTATGTTTTTAGTCGTTTACAAAAAGGAGCAAGCGAAAGTAAAAGACAATATGTCTCGAATGTAATTAAAAACATTGGTCGGCCAAGCGATTATGTAGATGATCATAGCGAAGGATGAAATAATACCAACCAACAGGCAACTTACCAAATTGGCTCACTTACTTTTACCCAGGCACTTACTCCCCTTGGAAAATCAACTACTGCGGAAGACTTTATTGCTGGCGCCAAAGCAATTTGAAGTTCAATTGAACCTGCTTATGCTAAATATAATAACCAAGCACTACTTGACTATATGCGCAAATATTTCCGCATTGATGGTAAGTTCGAACCAAGTTTGTACGACATTTACTTTGACTTTGACACCACGCACGCTCATGGTTTAAGCAATGTCCACTTTTACTACAAATTAATCGACAAAACAACTGGTCAAACCACTGCCAAAGCTTTTGGGATTAACTATTGAGCTTCAGAATTTCGTGTAGGCGAATATATTTTTCCTAAAACAGCCGCTACAAGTACACACGACGACACAAGTTTGGCAAGTGAACCACAAAAACTGCTCCGTGACCAAGCTTTGTATACTTCAAGATGAGATTTTATTAACTTGTTAGCTAATGCACAAGACAACAAAACTGACTTTATTAATCATCTTAAAGATTTCTTCAAGCTAGGCTCAGTTGAAAATGCTACCAGTGAATTAGTTGGTATTGACAAAGAACAAACCTTACGAGCCAACCCCTTCCAACTTGACTGAAGCACACTCACAATTAACAAAAACGAATCAAGTGCAGACAACCAAGCTGGTACACTTACGCTTGTATTTGATCTTAAAAATCTTTATACCGGAACAGTAGAAAAAGTTACGCATACGATTTATGGTTTTGTCACAGAAAACATGCTCACCCGAAATCTAGTAAAAAATAATTTCTTTACTAGTGTTTTTGACGGTGAACTTACACTCACGCCGTTAGTTGACTTAGTTTCTAACCAAAGCAAAGGGTTAGCACAAAATATTTTGACAAATTTAAGACGTTTGGAAAATTTTGCTGACCAAGTCGCTTATCTCCAAGCTGACCTTGGTTTAGGTGATTTAAACTTTAAGCCTGCCGCGGATGCAACCTATACGTTCGCACTTGATGCAAGTAAAATTGTGTCAGATGAACATAATCCTAATTTAGAAGTGTTGGAATTAGTTGTGACGCGTACACAAAACCAACAAACCCAGCAAGCTACGATCAAAATTCGTGGTTTAAATGGCGCTAAGAGTGTAAGTCCGACTGGTAAAATGTCGTATTTGGCAAACCAATTGCAAGTGGATACTTATGTGCAACCTACTTCTTATTTAAATTACGAAGAAAACACCCCTACCGACATTAGTCGTGCTCGTACTAAGTTATTACCAACAGCAGTGTTAACAAATTTGGTTTCTGAATCTGTAGATGAAACAATCGACAATTTTTATGACAGAGACATTGCTTCCTTTGAAAATAAATTTGCTTACCAGCAAGCCGACTTTAGTAACAGACACAAGTTGGTATTAATGTTGATTGAAGAAGATAAACAAACCAAAGCACGTACGCTTCGTAAAGTAGAAATTGATAACTTTGGTTTGTATCGTCAGTTGGGAACTATGCTCCTTACAACTAATGCTGCTCAAGACAACAAAGAGAATGCTGCTTACCTTGGCATCACAACAACTGATGATGACCACAATTTAAGTTTTAAACTTAAAACGCTACCAACAGAAAATAAAGCTAAAATGCATGAAATTTTGCACATTCTTGAACTTGATAATGTTTTAGGTTTTAAAATTTTTACCACCAATAATTCTGGTGAAAAACAATTGCAAACAACTTTGTTTGCAGCAGACGATACTTTGTTAGAAAACGCACGTTTAGTGGATGCTAAAGCCATCAAAGTACGAACTAAAGATTTGTTAAGTTTAACTTTTGCTCTGAAAACAGGCACTGATAATAGTGAAAAACTTTTACCGATTTTGATTTCACTTAAGGATTAAAAAAAACACGGTTACTCAAAACATCCAGCCGGATGTTTTTATTATATTTCCCCCTTTTTACTGTAATCTATTTAAATAACTAAATTGGTTCTCAACTAATAAGAACTAAAATTACTTACCAAAAATGGACACTTAGTATTTTGCTGATGAATTATGATAAAGAGAATAAAATTAACATAAGAAAATGATGCAAAAACATAAAAAGTGCATCTGTATGTAGATAAAGAGGAAAACACAATGAGCAAATTAAAAAAATTAGCATTAGTTTTTGCTTCAAGCTTACTAGCCACATCAATTCCTATGAGCGTTTTGTCGTGTACAAGTGAAACTCACACACAAACAACTCCAATTTCTGATGGCACTAGTTCCACAGGTGCAGCAGCTACAACTGCTGACACTGAACAAGAAAATTTTGGTACAAAAATAGATAACATTATTGATGGTACTAATGTTTTTCTTGATACGAATTTTGATAAAACAGGCACAAATTTAACTGAATTTATAAACAATAACAAAGATTTAACCGATAAGTTTATTTTAAAAACCGACTCGAATACAAATACTGAATCAACAGAAACCAAACCAACAAAACCCGTACAAACTTTTACACAGCAATACCCTGACTTAATAATTAAATATGAAATTTTAAGTGCTGATGTAAATGCAGGAATTTTAGAAGTTAATGTGATTTTTAGTTCGCGCAAAAAAAACTCTTTAGTCAAGGTCAAAAAATTTATTATTAAAGGTTTTAATGTGTATAAAAACACTGACTCAACTAATCAAAATCAAGACCATACTTCGTCAACAACTAAGGAAACCCAAAACGAAGATGCACAAACAAATAAAGATATAACAGAGGCTGGTTTTGCAAAATATTATGCATTAAACAAAGAAAATATTCAATTTGTTTATGAAGATGAAAACGCAGGCTTTGCTTCACAATATTGAGGCGCAAATCAGAAATTAGATTTAACGAAAATAAAAATTTATGAAGTTACAACTGATCCAAAGACCAAAGCGGAAACAAAAGTTAATTTACGAGAAAAATTTTCTACTTTGAACTTTATTTTTAGTCAAAAACCTAGCCCTAAAAATTTAATTGTAAACGACGAATATGGTTTTATAAACGGCTTAGTTCTTACTGTTACAAAGAAAAATAATACTGGTCAAAGTCAAAAATCAGTTTATATTAACGATTTTAATCTTTCTGGTTTCAATTCCTTAACTTCACTTAAAAATGCAATCACAACTGAAAATTTGAAATACATTTTTGAGAATTTAGCAGATTCAAATTTAATTTTTAAGACTAATTCACAGCACTTTTCGGAATATGCAGCACTTAATTTTTCTGCCTTGAAACAAAAAATTGAATCAAGCTCGCAAGCAAATATTTTCGATTTTAAAGTGATTATTTTTGACGACAGACAATCTTTAGTAAAAAAATTTAATTTTTTAGAATTAGTAGACAAGAATGTTAATTTAACGTACACATTGACTGGTGACAAAGAGAATATTTTAAAAGTTAGAGTAACTGCTACCGCCGTTCAAGATTCCACAATAACATATTCAAAAATTTTCGATCTTCAACCTTTGAGTAAGTTTCCTAGTTCACAAAACTTTCTCAATAATTTAATAAACAATTTCGATGAAATTGGTTTTTCTGCTGATGCAACAGCAAAATTAAATCAATTACCTTCACAATTAACGGATGAAGATTTAGCTGATTTGTCAATTTGATCCAACGTTTTTGACTTTCAAAAACGTATGCACAAAATTTCTTTAACTAGTTTTAAAGAACCATCATTCAAGGTTGAACTTAAAATATTGCCAGAAAGCGCCAATGTTCAGCAAGGCACAATTGATGTGAACTTAACTCTTGTTTCGGTACTTAATTCGAGTGTAAAAGCAAGTAAAAATTTTAAAATCTATGGCTTTTATCGCCAGTTAAGTGAAAGCGACTTGTCAAAAATCATAGAAAATTTTGACAATAATTTAACTATCACTTCAGTTGACGATGCATTAGCACAAAAGTTTGATAATGTTTCTAAAGTTTTTAAGTCTTTGCCATCTGAAATTGATTTACAACAACTTAATTTTAGCGTTGCTAACTTTGATAATTCACCATTGCCTAATGATGTAGAAATTGAATATTTAAATAGTCAAGCGGTTAAAGAAGATGCTGCTGGTCAAATTCTTGTTCCTGTAAAATTTAGTTCAAAAGTTAATCCACAAGTCACAAAAACAAAAACTTTCGCGCTTAAAGCTTTCGTAAATAACATTGAAAGTCAAACTGAATTGCAACAAAAAATTGATTCCTTAGGAAAATTAATTATTCAACAAAATTCAATCAACCAACAAAAACCACCTAAATTAAGTGAACTAGCCAATGATTTAAATTTTCTAGAAAATGCACAAGTTTATGCTAATGCAAAAAATGTACGAGAATTAATTCCTGGTATTTCAACAGTTGAATTCAAATTACTCGAGGAAACTGAACAACGTTATGATAACCTTAGAGGTGAAGCATATTTTAACGTTATCTTTAAAACAACAAATAAAAATAAAATTGAAATTACTTACACTAAAAAAGCAAAATTCATTTCACCATATAAAGATGTCACAGAAGATCAATTAAGAGAATATTTTAATATTCCAAATTTAAGAGTAGCTTATGTAGGGATCCTAGGTGAAAACAAAACTGCTTTTACCTCAGAAACTGTTAAAAATTCAGATTTTGTTTTAATTTTTCAAGAAAACGAAAAAGATTTTGCACCACAATTTTTGAAAGAAAAATATCCAAATCTTCGAATTTCTTATGAGATAGTTCCTGAATCGGATGACGCAGACACAGTTAATCAAAATATAATTAATGTGAAAGTAATTTTAAGTAACTATAACGATGACACAGTAAAAGTTTCGAAAATTTTTCCACTCAACTTAAAATTACCTGACACTCAAACATTAGAAAGTGTGTTTAACAAAAATACTGTTTCGTTAGTTTTTGCACACCCTTCTTATCTTTTAAAACAAATAAAACCATCTGAACTTAAGAAAAAGCAAGTTTTCTGAAATGGACTTATTCTGGTGGATGCTGAAGACCTAGATATTAGCCAAACTGAAAATTGAACACATTTTTTAGCTCGCAGCAGAGATGTTTTTTTTGCAAAACTTTTTAATTCTCGTTGACCTTTTATACAGAGAAAAATAAGTTTTGAAAATGAAAATGATGAAACCGGCACCATTGATGTTATTTTTACTATTACAAGTTTTGCGGGCAAAGATCCAGACAGAGAACTTGGTTCCATTACTAAAAAAATTACTTTAACCGGTTTGAAACAAACTATTGAAACTGATAACGCTTTGAAAAATTATGTTGAAAATAACGAATTTATACTTACTGCTGATATTCCTTTTTTCCAAGAACAATTAGCTTCTAATTTTGATTCTGATCTATTAAATTTTTCATCTTTGAATCTTGAGCGCAAAATTTCTTTAGTAAATTTTGATCAAAACTTTAATCTTGTGAGAAATTACTTTTCTTTAGAAGAAGATTTTTTAGGTGCAGAAGATGACAAAAAATTCTTAATTAAATATGAGCCAAGTGAAACAAATTGTTACAATGATGAAACAGGAACTTTAAACCTCAAAGTTACATTCTTAAACGCAGAAACGAAGCAGGAAATTGTTTCTAAAATAATTCCTTGACACGGATTTTGAAGAAAAGAAACTCCCGAATCTCTAGCAGCGTATTTTGATGTTGTTGATAACAAAACATTAAAACTTTATTACAGAGGCAAAAAACAAAACTTTGCAGATTTAAATCAAATCGATTTTTCTTTATTAACTCTTTCTGTTGCACAAGTAAGTAGTTCGGATTCTACTATGGCTTTGAATTTAGCGCCTGCTGATGTTTTGATGAAATTTGTTGAAATTAACATTGTTCCATTCTTAGAAGAAGGCGAGAACAACCAAAAAATTCTTAAAGCCAAAGTGACGTTAACTTCAAAAATAAACCCACAAGTAAGTTACACAAAAAATTTAATTGTGAATTTTTGAGAACGATAAACTAAAGATGAGCATTCGTGCTCATTTTTTGAAATACTTTAAATTTAACACTACTATATAGGTCTATTTAAAAACTGTTGTTTTACAATTTTGCACTTATTACTTGAAATTATTGCCAAGATAGGAGTTGTATGCATAGATTTTTTGTTTCAAAGAAAAACGGAGATTATTTTGATTTAGATGACGCTGTGTTGAAACACATAAAAGTTACTCGTTTAGAACAAGAACACTTTCTTTGTAATTTTGAAAAAGTTTTTTATGAATGTGAGTTAGTAGGTAAACAAGCGAAAATTTTACAAAAACTTACCATTGACCATGAGTTTAAGAACGAAGTAATTTTGATTGCACCCGTGATCAAAATGTCACGTTATGAATGATTATTAGAAAAAGCTGTGGAATTAGGTGTCACACAAATTGTGCCACTTGACTCTCGTTATACTAACGGAACATTACTTAAGTTTGACATTCCTAAAAAGACAAACCGTCACCAAGAAATTATTAAAAACGCCGCTGAACAATCATTTCGCAATGTAATTCCGACCTATAGTGCACCCATTAAATTCAAAGACATTTTCACCACTTATGCATCGAAAAAAATTTATTTAGCATATGAGGGTCAAACTACTGCATATGAAGTAAATTCACTTCTAACAAATTCAGTTTTAATAGTAGGCCCTGAAGGAGGGTTTGCTACAGATGAAATTAAGTTTGCACAAACTTTTGCGAATGTCGAAATTATTTCTCTTGGTCGCAGAATTTTAAGAGCCGAAACTGCGTGTTTATATATGCTAAGTCAAATCAAGGAGCACTAGAAATTGTTAGAGGTACCAATGGAGAAAAAAGTTTTTATAACTCAAGATTTAAGAGAAGTTGATGTTGTTGCTAAATATCTTTTGGCCAATCTTACAGCTTCAAAAATAATCTTACTTAATGGCGAACTTGGCACAGGGAAAACAGCTTTAGTAAAATATTTAGCAAAAAATTTAAATATTAACGAGGTCATTAATTCGCCTACTTTTAATTACATGAAAGTTTATCCGGGTTTAGTTCATATTGATGCATATAACTTCACAAAAAATGCTGATGCATTAGATGAGTTTTATGATTATTTTGAAGATAATATCGTCGCAATTGAGTGAGCAAATTTAATTAAAATCGAAGCTTTGAATTATTTAAGTGTTGATGTGTCTTTAAGCAAGCAAGGACAACACATTTATCAAATCAGCCGTAAAATTTAAGAAAATTTAGATTTTATTGTTTAATTTAAACTCGTTTTTTGACCAATAACACTATGTTATAGTCTTTTTAGTCAATTCGCAAATTGTGAGCATATACATATTCATATGTATAATATAAATATATTAGTATAAATAACACAATACGAGTGTTTAGTAGTGGTTTTCGGCACAATTAATAACATGAAAACTACAGTTAAACAGAAAACGAGGTGCTTATGAATCTAAAAAAAGTTATTCCTATTGGCATAATCGGAATTCTTTCTCTAAGCGGAACAATTGCGGGACTTTCACAAGTTAAGAAGAGTGCAGTTACTATAAAAGTTGGTTCAGAAAACTCAACAACTAGTGATACACCAGAAATAAACTTATTTCCTAAGGCAGCTGAGTTAGGTGATAACTCTAAAAAAGAAGAAACTCACACTCAGCAAGCGGATCCAACTAATTCTAATTCACCTGTGGAAACTAACCAATCAACTGCTAAAGCGCGTATGCAAACGCCTAATGTAATTACGCCAACGCAAAAAATTAAGTACCTGGCAATAGGTGATTCAATTAGCGCTGGTTTTAATGGTTTGTTGTCAGAAATGAATTCTGGTGGTGCTTTAGACTTAAACACAGGAAAAATTACTGGTTTGTCTTTTCCTGCTTATCTGGCACAATTTTTTCAGACCGCTGATCCAAATCGATTTGAAGCATACACAAATTTAGCTAAAAGTAGTTCAACTTTATTAGACTGAAATTTACTTTTAAACGAACCGTCTGAACTAAAAAAATTAAGTCAGGAAGAACGTGCACGTTTGGTTTTGATTTTTGAAACTGAAGATTTAGAATCTTTACACACTTTGTTAGTTGAAAAAATTAAAACAAGCAACCTCTTAACAGTGACGCTTGGTGCTAATGATGCTATCAAGCATATTTTTCAACATCTAACCACACTTGTAGTTGAACCGTTATTAAGCACAGCCTTGGCAGGTGAATTGTCATTAGGGCAATTATTTAACAAAGTTACTTCTTTGTTCCAAACAGTTGTAGATAGTGTTATCGAACAACAAAAAAAGCTTATTACTTCGCTCTTAAGTCTTAATCCGAATTTAAACATTAACTTTATTTCTTACCCATTACCTATGGCTAAAATTGGAAAAATGCTTGATGAATATTTAAATTTGCACATCAAAATGTCATTTTCAGTTAGTCAAGTATTAATTTCAATGCTTAATGATGCTATTGCGAAAACAGCAAAAAGCGGTAATGTCAATTACATTGATGTTTATGATGAGCCATTTTGAATTACTAATGCTGAAACACTAACTCCTTTGCTTTTTGATATACATCCGGGAGCATTTGGTTACAAAAAAATGGCAATGGACGTTTTTGTCAAACTAACTGCTAAAGAACTGGATGTTGCTAATTTCAATGCGCACAACTGAAATTTTGGTGCCGAGCATTTTAGTGACAACAGTTTTAACGCGCAACAAATTGTTTTCGAACAAGATGATCAAGTTTTATACGATAAAGTTTTTGGTTTGGACAAAAACAAGTTTTTATTTACAGAAGACGACTTATATCTAGCGAGAAAATCTGAATTTAATTGGGATAACTATTATTTAAAAATTTTTAACGATAATTATTTTGCACGACTTGTGCTTAATGATTCACTTTTTGCATTATTAACATCATCAACGTTTGCGAAAATTGATCCTGATGGTTTACTTAAAAAATTCCTTAGCAAAAATGATTCTCAAAACTTTAAACAATTAGTCAATTGATTAGCTGATACAAACTTTTTTAGTCAAATTGGTAAAGAAGCCCAAGTCAAATTTGAGACTACAGATTGAAATAAAGATGGTAACGTTGATAGCTCAGACCAAAAACTTGAACATTTAATCACCGCTTTTCAAGAGGCTGTGTTAAAAGAGCATCGACTTGTAAAATTAATAAAAAGTTTTTTACAAATTCCTTTTTTCCAAAGTGAAAGTGAACGTGCTGAACTTGCAAAAGTTTTGAAGGCTATCTTTAGCAATTTAGCAACATTTTCATTACCAACAACTAATATTGCTGAATTATTAAACAAATTTTATGATGAAAATAAATTTGGCACATACATCAGCAAACCTGACTTTGAAACTTTAATTCGCAAATTACTTGCGAGTCAAAATTTACAAACTGAACTTGTGAATGTGTTGATCACAACTTTTGCGAATGGCACAACTTTTGAGAGCGCAGAAACATATCAAGACTTATTCCTTGCGTTCTTCACTAACGATGCAATTAAGACAACAATCAGTACAGCAGTAGCAAATGTCACTGATGAATTTCTCACTGATAATGAAGTTAAACAAATTTTCACCAGAATTCTTTTAAATGTTGTAAAAAATTTAAATTTAAGTGCAAATGTTGATGACCAAAAAGCAAAAATTTTGCTTTACAACCTTATTGGTTTATTACAGGATGTTAACCAAAATTTACATTTAGTTGAAACAGTAACAAAAATCATAGTTGACCAATTAGCACGTACCTCTTTTGCTTCCTTCGATCTAAATGAATTTTTTACAGAGCTAAAACAGAAATTAACCACTCATTTTAGCGATAGCAATTTAGAAAATCTTATTGTCCTAACAAGCAATTCGTTTTTAACAAACGCAAATTTTCAACAATATCGAGCAGATTTACGCAAAATTCTGATTAACTTTTTAACTCAAGATGCTTCACCTATAAAAACATTATTCACAGATGATTTAGCAAAAATTTTAACTACACAAGCACAAAAAGTTGACTCAAAATTGCTTTCTAGTGCACTTAGTGAGATTTATAAAACCCCTGAATTTGCACAATTTGTGGATCTTTTTCTTGATCAAATTTTTCTTAACCAAACCACTACACCTTTGCATCTCGAAGATCTTATTAAAAAAGTTTTTACAAACCTTGCCGCTAACGAACCATTATTTGTTGCGTTAAATAACTTAATACAAAAACTATTTGCAAATGAAACAATTTCAATTTGGATTTTTGACCACTTAACACAAATCAATGCAAACTTAGAAAAAAATGTCACTTCTTCTTTGTTGAAAACAGTTGTTTCAAATGTACTTTCTAATCAGCAATTTAGAACAATTTTGGACAATTTTGTTCAAAATGCTTTTGTTTACGACCCAAATTTATCACTTACGCAAAGATTCAAAACTCAACATTTATTACAAACTTGATTTAACACTCACGCAGACAACAATCAAATTTTAATTAGTAATGCCAAAGAACTTATTGCTCAACTTGTAACAAACCCAGACATAAAAAACGAATTAATTAAAATTATTGTTAATTACTCGAGTTTTTTAAAAACTAATATTAGTCAGGAAAGATACACCACGTTAGTAAGTGAACTTTACGACATTCTTTTTCAATATCAATCGCAATTTAATTTAGTTGAAAAGTTTGTTTCTTTATTTATCGAAGAAGTTAAAAATTTACCTACTAATCAAGCTTTTGACTTTCATTTCTTTCTCACAAAATTCATTAACAACGAATTTAAAAATGGGGATCTAGAAAGCAAAATTTTCACTGCTTCTACTTTACTTTTAGGTAATGAGAATTTAAGAAACTTTGCACCAGAAATCAAGCAAATTTTAACTAATGTGTTTGCTCATTCAGATTCACCGTTTCAAAAAGTTGTGATTAATTTTATAACAAAACAATTCAGTGTAGTTGCTGGACAAAATGAAACTAAAATCGCAAAATTTGTCCAACAAATATTAACATCTACTGAATTTCAAATTTTTACTAATGAAATAATCGATTCAATATTAAATGTTTCCACCGCACAAATCAAAAATTCGCGCGGCATAATCGAAATTATTGCGAATTTATTAAGTAGTTTTACACACAATGATGAATGATTGGCAAGCGTAAATAATTTATTACAGCAAATTTTATCGAACGAAAGTTTTCAAGAACTATTAACCAATCTTTTACAACAAACTAATCCAGTTTTAGCGAAACTATTTGATATAAATACAATTAAAGCCATCTTAGACTATTTATTCGGAAATCCAAACTTGGCTTTTGTTTTAAACAACTTTGTCGAATATACTTTCAAAACAGAAGTAAACACAACATTTGATGAATTTGCAAAAGGTCTTACTTTTCAAAAACTTTTGCAAAAATGATTTCAAGATGAAGCTAATAACGCTCAACTAAGCGATAAGTTAGTTCTCACTTTTGAAAACTTATTTGTTAATGAAACTGTTAAAACTAAAATAATTGATTTACTAGTTCAAAATTCAACTTTTTTACAAGAAAACATTGAATCTGATACCTATAAACAATTTCTTTCTACAGTATATGAAATTTTGTTTGCATATCAACATGAACAAAGTTTATTTAGAAAATTTGTTGAATCATTTTTGACTCAAATGCGTGTATGGGATTCTACTAAAGTATTCGATTTCACTGCGTTTATAACCAATTTTATAAATAATGAATTCACAAAAAATGAATTAGAAAACAAAATTTTTACTTTAACAGTTAAATATCTTTCGAATGAATCATTTAGAAATTTTGCGCCGACAATCAAAATTATTTTTCAAAATGTTTTTACCAGTCAAAATTCACCAATTAAAGCGCAACTTAGTAATTATCTAACTGCAAAATTATCAGTATTAACTGAAGGTAAAATTGTTGAAGAAACGTTTACTGCTGAGTTAACTAAATTAGTAAAAAGCACCGAATTTGCAACGTTTATTTCTGAATTAGTAGATGTTATTTTCCAAACTACAGCATCAGAAGTTCGAAGTACTAATGATTTATTTGAACTTATTAGACTAATTTTCGCAAACCTCAAAACAAACACAAGACTTTTTGAAACAATCAATACCTTTATCAACAAAATTTTAGATGCTGAGTTTATTCAAACATTCATTAAACACAACGTTGGTAAAATTGACCAAAAACTTGCAAGAAATCTTAACGCAAGTTTCTTTAAATTAATTAGTAACAGATTATTTACTTCACAAAACTTCAAATTGTTATTGCATAATTTTATTCAATATGCCTTTGTACAAGACTTAAACGTAAATCTTGTAGAAAAATTTAGCGCAGAAAAATTATTGCGCAATTGATTGAGTTCACCGCAACATAATGAAGAGATTAAGTCGCAAATAAAATTGTTAATTTTAGATGTTTTACAACACCAAACCATAAAAGGTAAAACATTAGAAATAGTCAAAAACTACATACCTGCAAAATGATTTACTAATCTTGACAAAGAAAAACTTGATGTTGTTTTAGCAAACTTTTATGATGTTCTAGTTGATTTTCAGGGTCAAGTTGATATTTCTGGCCAACTACTAGATGCTTTGATAGCTCATTTACAAACAGCTACGACCAATTCGTTTAATTTTGAAACATTTCTTCACAATTGAGCTCACACTACTTTTGATAAGACTCACTTAGCAAAGTATGCTGGTAAACTATTTGAATCGATTTTGAGTTCAAATCTTTTGGTAAATACAAATCAAAACACTACATATGTTGAAACTTTAGTTGATTTTATTTTAAATATTGCTCAATTTCAATACAGTGATGCGCTAGTTAATTACTTAACTAATTTACTCACAAATTTAGTCAACAAAAATGACGACGAAGCCTTTAAAAAAGCACTATTTACACAGTTAACTAAACTTGAAATTTTCCAAAACAGTCAACTAAAAACAGCGATTATTTCATTGTTTGTTGAACTTGGAAAATATGGTCAAAGAGAATTTAGTCGTGATAGTCATAAATATACTAATCTAGCACAAATTGCTTATTCAGTGGGCCAGGTTGCACTAAAAACGCCAGACTTATGAGCAAAAATTATTGAATTATTCGATTTAATTTTTGCAAAAGAAAATGTTGAATTATTTTTAGATGATCAAACAAAACCAACTTTTGAAAAAATTCAAGAGTATATTTCGTACACAGATATTTTAACGAGATTAAAAGAACTCTTCAAATCAGAACCTGCAAGACAACTTCTAGAGTATCTATTTAGAAAAGGTATTTTTACTCAAACCGGTACAGTAACTAGTGAGAGCGGCATTTTTGCACAAGTAGATTTCGCGAACTTTGACTTTGCTGCATTTTTGGCAAACCAAGGAAACTTCAACGAAATTAGCAGTAACTTAAAACAAGTTATTTATGTTTTGTTTAAAAATCCAGTGTTCAAAACTGTAATAAAAGACAATATTTTGACCACTATTTATACAAACTTTGGTGAAAATGCCAAAAATTCTGATAATCGTTACTTGAGTGAATCACTGCGTCCACAAATTGGTGAATTACTTTTCTTAGTTATTGATAATTTACAAGTTTTTGATGAACGTATCAACTTCATTCCGGCCTTTATAAATGTGTTTTTAAATGCCCTCAAAAATAAACAAGTCTTAGATTTAAACAAAATTTTGAATGAATTTGTTTGAGAATTTTTTGCGCCTGCCAAACTACCGAAATTCTTTGTTCGGTTAATGGGCACATACAATCAATTTACAAACTTAACAGAAACAATCAACAAATTCAAAAATATCATTTTAGGATTTTTAGCAAGTTGAAACCAACGTCCAACTAATTCAGTGACAGATTTATTATGAGAACTTTTACCAGCAGAAAGTTTTAAGGCTGTTGTTGCGCCGTCATTTACAAAAGCTAATTTGCATTCCTTGTTAGATCGATTATTTGCTAACACAAATTCAAGTATTTTAGCTAACTTTATTCATAGTGTAATTTACACTTTGGCCGAATATGATCGACTCAATGCCAACAATGATAATATTACTTGAACGACAATTACGGACTTTTTCGGACAAAATTTAGATAATCCGCAGTCAGTGCAATCAATTCAACTTACTAAGTTTGTCGATCTTGTTAATGAAGTAGCTGCTTCTGATGAGGTTAAACTTTTAATTCAAGGATTGATAAATTACAACATAGGCAAATATGGTATTGATGTTGGTGATGAACGCCATACTCAATTTATCAATAATTTGCACCAAGGTTTACCTGAAATTTTAAACAAATTACATATTGTTGAATCCTTCTATAAAATAGCAACAAAACATCTTTCGAGTGCGATTAATGGCGAAGATATCGGCGAACGTTTGTTTAACGATCTCAAAACAGACTTAAACTTATTTACTTTTAAAACATTAGCAATCCTGCTCAATTCGCAAGCAATCATTAAAAGTCGCGCAACTTTAACTGCAGATTTAAATCAGATTGTAGATTTAGTGACTAGTGATAAACACTACACAAACATTTTATTAGGAGACTTTGGTCTTGTTGAAATGATCAAAAATTTTGGCGTGAGCGAAGAACAAGCAAAAGAACTTTGGTACGAAGTTTTAGTTCAACCTTTACTAAGTAGTGGCACAGACAATTTTGCACCCCGCAGATTACTTAAACATTTACTTAACATCGCTATTAATCATGGCGAAATTATCAAAGATGTTGAATTTGATCGGATTGCCTTAGCAACAATTTTCAAATACGATCCTAATGGTACTAAACCTTTGATTTTGGATTTATTAATCCATTTAATGTCTGACAAGCATAAATTCAGAAATTTAATTAGTAAGATATTGCTAGAAAAAATGAGCAATGATGATCCAGCAAAACCACAACGATTGGACGCTGAAGGCAAAATGTTGCCAAGAATTACAAAAAGTTTTAATTTCTATGCTTTTAAAAACGCGACAGACGGTTCAGTCAACGACCCTAGTGCGCAAGCGATCATTGATCATTTTGTGATGACATTCTTTTATGCTTTACGAAGCCAACATAGCGATAATGCAAATAATTCTTTTTTAACAAAAATTATTAATAATGTTTACACAGAAGTTATTAAAGAACTTAAAACTTTTGATAATTTAGGTAATCAAATTAAAGACGCTGTTGTTAATGGCTTAGTGAGTGAGTTATTGGAAAATCAAAACTCAAGAACAATCACAATTTCAAAATTAATTTCTTCATCAGAGTATTTTGGCAACTTTACTAAGTATCTCAACCCGCGCAAATTTGCAAATATGGTCAATTTACTTTTCGATGCGTCACCAGAAGCAGAAGATGCAGGTATTTTTGCTATTATATATAATAAAACAGATGCTCAAAATGAGGAAGCTAACAGCCAAAACATTCAGAGAGAGAGAGTAGATGATGGTTATGTGCCACCAGAACCAATTAAATTTTCAGCCGATTTTTTTGGAATCCTAAATTTAGTTTTTTCAGGAGGCTTGAAACCATTTGTAGCACGTGTGCTTAGTCCGCTGTTTAAAAATTATATTAACGAAGTTGCTACAGTTCCTAAATATCAAACCATAGCCGAGGCAAAAAATAACTCTCCTGCTTGACGAGCAATTAATCGTGTACAAGCTGCAATTTTGCAAATGGCACACCTTGGTGCACCAACAAACTTTTGAACTTCATCATTTCCCCCAAGCGGCTTTGAATATCATTTTTATGGCGGAATGTATGAAGGTTTACGCACTGCTTGGTTGGAAGCGCCAAAAGCACAAACAGATACTATTAGATCAAAATATGGCTCTAATTTAAAAATTATTGGTTTTAGAAACCCAGCCGACCCTGTACCAAATGGTTTGTATGGAGCGACTCAAGTTCTACGAAATAGTTTCTGGCGTGGTGGTTGAAAATCTGGTCGTGATTCTTTATTAGCATCAAACTTTTACCCTCCAGACAGCTTGCTTTCATATATTTATTGATGAAACGAAACCGATTTGTGAACAAAATATACTAACTCTCCACGCAAAAATCGACAATCTTTTATCAAGTATTTGCGTGAAGGCAAGTTTCCTATGGAAGGACAACAACGTTCAGGTTTGCCAAAAGTACAAGTCGATCAATAAAACAACACCCTTTGAGGGTGTTTTCTTTTGCTTTTAAATTTATATAACAAGCCTGCGATAGTGTTTTGCTAGTTGAGAAAAGAAAATATAAATAATTATTCAAATGTATAATTGTTTTTATGAATAAATACCTAATTGCTTTAATTGTCCTAGGTGTTTCCATTGCTATTTTTGCTCCGATTTTTATTTTTTTGTTTTATCGTCGGTTTCAGTTTAACAAAATCTACAAAAAGTTTTTAAATTGGGAAATCAAACTAGAAACAGAAACTAACTGAAGAACAACTACAATTCGTCGTTTTATGGTCTTAGGTAAAAACCAACCTAAGTTAAATTTGCGTTGTGATATGCTAAAAAAAGAGCACGAATTATGCGAAGAATTGAAATATAAAATTAAAGATTATTTAGATCAACTTTATATCCTTTATAAAAAATATGATTTAAAAAAGATTAAGTTACTAGATCAAAAATATAAAAACGTTTTTGATAATTATTTAAAACGATCAAAAGAATTTCATCGCATCGATGATGATGTGAATTACAACTGAGAAATTATCGAACAAGAAGCCAATTTTTCTTATCAAATTTTAAATTCGATTCAAAATTATTTAGAAGACAACAAAGAGTATTTACCCCATTCGTTCGCAGAAATGTATGCAAAAGTTAAAGAATTTCGTTTTGAAGTTACCCGTTTGGAAGAAGAAAAAACGACAAAAAATATTGCGCAAGTAACAATTGAAATGAGTGAAAACAAACGCAAAATTTTAAATTTTTGTAAAAAAGTAGCCAAATTAAAACAATTTGAATATTTGCTTTACACACATATTGCGAATGAAATTTTCGAATTAAAAAACGAATTTTCAACTGCTGATCCTGAATTTTTGGAAGTATTAAAAAGTTATAAACAACTTTGTGATAACTGAATTAAATTACATTATCAAATTGTTATGAATTATCTTGAAGAACTTTTAGGTTTAATCAAGAAATTAAAATTTAAAAAAATTCGTAATTTAACTTCCCAAACAACAGTCGCGCAAATTACACATCAAGTTGGAGTGTATGTTGCACAGTTAGAAACACAGCTCCAAAATTCAAAACATAATTTTGGCGAAAAAAACTTTAATAAAATTTTGCAAAATTTCACAAACTTTAAAGTATTCATAACAACAATGTCACAAAAAACGAATTACAGTTTGCAAGACGAAACAAATTTATTAACTTTTCTTTATGAACTGAAAAATTTTGTGTACAAAATTAACTATTTTAAAAACTATGAAAAAATTAAAATTTGTAGTTATTCAAATTTAATGAATTATGTACAAATAAGTTACGGAGTCTATTTATACGCTTGCAGTAATTTTAAATATTTGGAACAATCCGCACAAAATAAATTAATCTTTCAACAAACTCAACAAGCCCAACGTGATTTTGATGATCTATTTGAAAAATTAGTTAATCCAGAAACAAAAAATGTGGAGATGATTTATAATTCTCAAGTGTGAAAAGAAAAAGAAAAAACGTTAATAAATTTTTTCAAGTTGACTTTTAAGCCTTATTTTTACCATTCGATGGCGAAATATTTAATTAAAAATTCATATTTAATCCGAGCTCAAAATGAAAAATTTCAACAACTCGTTGTTGAAGCGAATGCACATCTCCAAAGTTCAAATCATCAAGAAGCTTATCGTTTACTTGCTCTCTATTTAAAAAAGGAAAGAAAAAATGTACAACAAAATTCTCATTAGATACGGCGAACTTACACTTAAGCATAACAATCGTCAAAGTTTTATTGATCAATTAGCTTGAAATGTGACTCAAATTGTTGGAACTAAGCCAGAAAAAGGTTTTGATCGTATGTTTTTACCTTATTCAGAACATAACTTAACACAATTAAGTTATGTTTTTGGTATTTCATCATATTCACCAGTAATTGAATGCGAAAATGATTTTGAAACAATTAAGCAAGCAAGTAAAAAACTAATTACTTCTGAAGTCAAAACCTTTAAAATTGCTGCTCGAAGAAATAACAAAGCTTATTTTCTCACTTCGCAACAACTTAATAATTTGTTAGGTGAATTTTTATTAGAAGAATTTAAACACTTGCAGGTTGATGTTAAAGCCCCTGATTTGGTAATTAATGTTGAAATTCGTAAAAACAACGCTTATCTTTTTGGCAAAGAAATTCGTGGCCTAGGTGGCTTGCCTGTAGGTATATCGGGCACGACCTTACACTTGATGAGTGGTGGTATTGATTCTCCGGTGGCAGCTTTTGAACTAATGAAAAGAGGTTTAAAGGTGAAATTTTTAAGTTTTATTTCACCACCGCAAACAGATGAGAAAACAGTAAACAAAATCGAAAGATTAGTGCAAGTTCTAACTAAATACCAAGGAACAAGCGAAATTTTGTTTGCCGATTATAGTAAACTTCTAAATTACATTTATTTAACGTCAAATGAAAGTTATCGTATCAACTTAATGCGTCGTAGTTTTTATCGAATTGCATCCCAAATTGCTGTTAAAAATCAAATTTTTGTTTTGTCAAATGGTGAAAACCTTGGTCAGGTTGCTTCGCAAACACTTGAAAGTATGGCCACAATCAATTCACAAACAAATTTGTTGGTGCTAAGGCCGCTAATCACACACGATAAAATCGAAACTATAAACAAAGCAAAACAAATTGACACATACGAAATTTCGATTGAAAAAAGTAATGAAACTTGTGAATTGTTTGCGCCGAAAAAACCTGTAACTAAGCCTAAAATGACACAAGCGCAAGAATTAGAAGCCGAGTTAGCAGCATTGCCAGAACTTGAAGCACAGGTGGTGGCAGAGGGTATTCAAATTAGCAAAATTTGCTAAAAATTCAATAAAATATATATTACTTTTATTCTGATGTTTAAAAAAGGAGAACTAATGAGTCAAATTATTACGGTTCAAGCAAGTGAAATTTTGGATTCAAGAGGAAATCCAACAGTTCGTGTGAAAGTGCTGTCAGCAGACGGCGCTGTAGGTATTGCCAGTGTTCCATCAGGAGCTTCAACTGGCTCAAAAGAAGCACTGGAATTGCGTGATAAAAACACACCATTTGCTAATCAATGATTTGGTGGTAAAGGCGTGCAACAAGCTGTTAATAACGTAAACGAAGACATTGCCGCGTTGTTTGATGACGAACTATTATTTGCACAAGAGCAAAGAAAAATTGATAATTTAATGATTGAAGCTGATGGTACAGCTACAAAGAAAAATTTTGGTGCTAATGCAATTTTGGGAGTTTCTTTAGCCGTTTCACGAGTTGCCGCTGAAGAAGCTAACTTACCACTTTATCAATATTTAGGTGGTCTTGACGCTAGAGTGTTACCAGTGCCAATGCTAAATGTTTTAAATGGTGGCGCTCACGCTTCAAACACAGTGGATTTTCAAGAATTTATGATTATGCCATTGGGCTTTGATACTTTTAGTGAAGCACTAAAAGCAGCAAACAAAGTATTTCACACCTTAGCAAAAATTTTGAAGCAACACGGGCATGGAACTTTAGTAGGTGACGAAGGTGGTTTTGCGCCAAATGCCAAAAGCCACGAAGAAGTTCTTGATTACCTTGTGGAAGCAATCAAAGCAGCTGGTTTTGTTCCTGCTACAAGCGGTAAGGGTGCAATTGCCATTGCACTTGATGCTGCTTCATCAGAGTTTTATGATGCCGCAAAGCAAAAGTATGTTTTCAAAAAATTACAACATGCTATCGACCAAAAAACTCCAGGTTTTGAACACCTTACTAAGGTTAAACTTGAGTTTACAACTGATGAATTGTTAACTTACTACGGTGCTTTAATAGAAAAATATCTAATTATTTCAATTGAAGACGGTTTTGCTGAAGATGATTGAGAAGGTTTTGCTAAATTTACCGCACAATATGGTCACAAAGTTCAAATTGTTGGTGACGATTTAACAGTGACAAATAGTCAATATTTACAAAAAGCTATCGATACTAAAGCAATTAACTCAATTTTGATTAAATTAAATCAAATTGGTACACTTTCTGAAACTATTGATGCAATTAAACTAGCGCAAAGAAACGGACTTACTGCGGTAATTAGCCACCGTTCAGGTGAAACTGAAGATACTTACATTGCTGATTTAGCCGTTGCATTCAACACAGGTCAAATTAAAACTGGTTCACTCTCAAGATCAGATCGTGTAGCCAAATACAATCGCCTTTTAGAAATCGAACAAACACTTGGCGAAGATGCTGTTTATTGAGGTGCAAAAACCTTCTACAACCTTAAAAAATAACTTTCTACTCTTGTAATTAAAAAGTAACTTAAGTAATTTAAGTTGCTTTTTTATAATTTCTTTACTATGAAAAAGACATTCGAAAAATACTTACATCCTGCAATCGAACCTTATGTTCAAGGCGAGATGGAAACTTATGATGGTGAGTTTATTTATTATGAACTCTGTGGCAATCCACAAGGAATTCCTGTCCTCTTTTTACACGGCGGACCTGGCGGCGGACTAAGACCACATTACCGCAGATATTTTAACCAACAAGCCTATAACATAGTTTTATTCGACCAAAGAGGCTGCGGTAAATCATTAAAAAACTCAGAGTTGACGCGGAACACCACGCAAAACTTATTAAAAGATATTGAACAATTAAGAACTAAATTAGGCATTGAAAAATGAATAGTTTTCGGTGGTTCTTGAGGTTCAACTTTAGCTTTAATCTATGCGATTCACTATCCTGAACGAGTGAGTGCTTTAGTTTTGCGGGGAATTTTCTTAGCGCGCAAAAGTGATATTGACTGGTTTTACCAAGAAGGCGTTGACTCAATGAAGCCAGTTGAATTTGCTAATTATGTTTCAATTTTAAGTTCAGAGCAACGCAAAAATATTAAAGAAAGTTACTACGAATTAATGCAACACGGCACCCCAGAACAACAAAAGCAAGCATTCATTCACTGGGCGCAGTTTGAACAATTACTTTGTAGTGCTAAACAACAAAAACTTGGTGCATTAACCAAACAAGCTTACAAAGAAATTCGTGAAATTGCTTTGATTGAAAATTGATATTTTCACAACAATATTTTTTTACCAGATAACTTTATTTTAAATAATGTTGCAAAAATCAAACACATACCAACTTTCTTAGTGCACGGCGAACTTGATTTTGTGTGTCGTCCACTTGCGGCATTTGAATTACACCAACAACTGCCAAATTCACAACTTTTTCTCTTACCTAAAACAGGTCATGCGCTTAGTGAAACTCTGATGACCAAAAAATTAATTGAAATTATGGAAAACTTAAAAACGCAATTTTAAGCAGTTTTTTCATCGAAATTTCTATTTTTTGTAAATTTTCTCCTTTTATCTTTAGAGTTTCTAAAGTAAAATTTTCCTATGCCAAATTTCAAACAAAGAATTGTTGAATCATTTACACTTAAACGTTTATTTTATTTGCTCGGAGTTACTGTAGTCGCAATTGGATTAGGCGTCTTAACTTACTTGCTTAATTCCAACAAAGTGCTCGTTAATAAATCAAAATATTCCCATTCCAGAGTCATAAGCGATACTTTAACAGTCTTAGGGTCAATACTAATTTTAGGTGCACTCCTTGGTATTATTTTTAACTCTAAATTTTTTGCTAATGCTTTTTTTAAATTCAAAAATCGAAAAGAAGACGCACGCATTCGTGGTTTACTTGATGAAGCTCGATTAAAAAAACAAACCGAAGTGCGTAAGTTAAAAGTAAAAACGCTAGAGAGACAACTTAATGATCAAACGCAAGCACGTTTGACACAAACTCGTTTAAGTAACTTTCCTTATTATTTAACAATTTTAGTAGGTTTAATTTTTGTTTGCATTGGTATTCCGTTTGCTTTAACTTAAGAAAAGAAAGTATTAAAGTATGTGAAAAGATTTTATTATGTTAATGAGAACACAAGGAATGTGAGGCGCTGTCTTTGCAACTTTTGTGTTCGTGGTGCTTGGTTACTGAGCGTCTAGGCGGAAAATATTTACGCCTGAAATAAATAAAAAGTTAGCGCAATTCACTATGATGTTCTTGCTGCCAATGCTTACTTTTACTTCCTTTATGGTCAATACTAAAGCTGAAAGTTTGATTGAAATTGGTGTAGTCTTGGGCTTGAGTGCCGTCTTTTACTTGGCGTGTGCAGGTTTAAGTTCTTTGATTGTAAATTATTATCCGAGGTTAATTCCTAGGTTTATTACACGCAAAGCGGAAGCGCTGTATGCACAACTCGCAGCAGCCAACAAGGAAGAAGACTTTAGTAAATATCGCGCTGCCTATGTTCGTTCGTACCAAGCGAAATTGTCAACTGCGATGATGATGCTTTCGTACGGTAGTGTCCAACTTTTTGCTACTCCTTTAGTAATTGGAATGCAAGGCAGTATTTTTGCCGAAGATGGTTTTGCCCTTGCGCTCCTTCAAATTTGAAACATTCCATTTTTAATTGGTGTGACTTCCTACATGCGAATTCAGTACACTGGAGAAAAGTTCACGCGTAAAAGCGTGAAATCACTCTTTAAACAAATTTTTTCACCAATTTTCATTGGTGCCTTGTTGTCATTGTTTGTGTGATCATTGCAATGAATTCCTGGACTTGATACTTGGTTTGTTAGTTCAGAAGGTGGCTTGCCTTATTCTAAAGTGATTACAGAAGTCGAAGCTGCCACTAACCCTAAAGCCTTTCAGTTCTGAGGTGGTTTTCTCAGCGAAGTGTCAGCACTTGGAACAACTTTAACTACCGGTGTGAAAATTGTCTCACCAATCTCGTGACTCTTAATCGGTGGTTCACTAGCTCATACTAGTTTACGCGAAACTATTCGTGATAAGTCGGTGTGATTTGCTTCGTTCCATAAACTAGTAACGGTTCCATTTGTAATGTTTCTACTTGTGATTCTCTTACTTTTACCGACAATTGATAGTCACGGAACTAAACTCATTACTACTTCTACCGGTGTGTTAATTGTCTTAATTAGCGCCACGCCACCGGCTACTGGGTGTGTAACCTATGCAGTAGCTTTTAACCACCCGCACGCTAAGTTTACTTCACAGGTTTCATCCTTAAGTACGCTCTTAGCAGTAATTACAATGCCACTGTGAATTATTATTTCCAAATTAACTTTTGACGCTGTGGTATAGACTTAAATCAAAAAAGAGAGACATTAAGGTCTCTCTTTTTTTCGTTAGTAAGAGTTAATTAGTAAGCATTTTTGTCAGCTTGTGTGTTTTCAAAAATGTGTACAGATTTGGAAGTACCAAAGCGAGTGGCGCCAGCTTGGTACATTTGTTCTAAGTCAGCAAGTGAACTAATGCCACCAGCGGCTTTAATAGCAATTTGCCCTTTGGTTGCGGCAGCCATAATTTGAATATCTTTTAGTTGTGCACCGCGTGAACTAAAACCAGTTGATGTTTTCACAAAATCAGCGCCGCTTTTGACTACTAATTCAGTTGCAAGCGCAATTTCTTGGTCGGTAAGTAAAGCAGTTTCGATAATAACTTTTAAGATCTTGCTGCCACAAGTTTTTTTGACAGTCATAATGTTGTTTACCACTGTATCATAGTGCTGTTCTTTAAATGCACCAATATTCATAACCATATCGATTTCGCTTGCTCCTAAGGCAATGGCTTCACTAGCTTCGTAAGCCTTGACTTGTGGCAAGGAAGCTCCTAAAGGGAAACCAACAACGCAAGTGATGCCAACAGACGAACCTTTGAGTTTTGCTGCCACATATTCAACTCAATAACTATTAACGCACACGGTTTTAAATTTATATTTAAGTGCTTCGGCAACTAATTTATCAATTTCTTTACTAGTTGCTTCAGGTTTAAGGTAAGTATGATCGATTAATTGAAAGTATTTTGTCATTTTATCCTTCTAAAGTTTGGTCAAAATAATTGAGTTTTCTACTGGTTTATCCACAATACTAAAAGCTTGTGCTAGTTCAGCTACTAAATTAGGGTCAATTGGTTTTGATGAGTAAAGTGTAAAGAGTAAGTCGCCAACTTTGACTTGATCATTAGTTTTTTGGTGTAACGTAATTCCAGCTTCAAAGTCAAGTTTGTCTTGCTTGGTGGCACGACCAGCACCTAGTTTCATTGCTACCCGGCCAAAAACTAAGGCATCAAAAATGTGTAAAAAGCCTGTGCTAGTAGCTTTGACTTGTAATTCGTGAGCTGGGCGTCAGAAGTTTTGGGCTTCAAGCGCGCTAAAGTCTCCACCTTGTAATTCGACAAATTCTTTGAACTTTGCTCTTGCACTACCATCAGCGATGACTTGATCAATCATTTTGATGGCTTGTTCGTGATTAGCGGCAACTTTGGCTTGTTCTAAAATTGTTGCACATGATGAGTAAACTAACTCACGGTAGTCGGGAGCTGAATTTCCTTCAAGCATTTGTAAAGCTTCCAACACTTCGTTTTTATTACCAATTTGGCGACCAATGGGACTGTTCATATTGGTGATTTCGGCACGAACATCAACATTTAACTCTTTCCCGATGTTGATCATCGTTTGTGCTAGTTCAGTTGCTTCGGCTAGTGTTTTCATAAAGGCACCCTTACCGCATTTAACATCTAATAAAATTGCATCGGCACCGGTAGCAAGTTTTTTTGACATAATACTTGAAGCAATCAAATGCACCGACTGCACTGTACCAGTCACATCACGCAAGGCATAAAGCATTTTATCAGCAGGTACAAGGTCTTTTGATTGTCCCATAATTGCAATGTTGTGAGTTTTAACTTGTTCAATGAATGCTTGTTCACTCATTTCCACACTAAAACCAGGAATCGATTCAAGTTTATCAATTGTGCCACCAGTGTGTCCGAGTCCGCGGCCTGACATTTTAGCCACAGGAACACCAAGTGCGGCTAAAATTGGAGCAACAGATAAAGTGGTTTTGTCACCAACACCACCAGTAGAGTGTTTATCAACTTTAATACCTGGAATTGATGCTAACGATAAAACTCGACCTGAGTGCATCATAACTTTGGTAAAGTAAGCTAATTCTTCACTTTGCATTCCGTTAAAAACCACTGCCATCAAAAAGGCTGACATTTGGTAGTCTGGAATGGCGCCTTTAACATAATTATTGATAAGAAAATCAATTTCTTCGTGTGTTAAAGTTTGATTAAAGCGTTTTTTTTCAATAATGTCTAGTGCCCGCATACTAGTCCTCAAGTGCTAAACCAAGAGCAATTTTCATCATATTTGTAAAGGCTGTTTGCCGTTGTGCTGGCGAAGTTTCTTCGTGAGTTACAATGTTATCGCTAATTGTTAATAAACACGCAGCTTTTTTGCCAAGTGCTTCAGCGTTTGTAAATAGTGCGTATGATTCCATTTCCACAGCAATTGCCTTTGATTCTTCAATTCTTTGTGCAAGTGGAATTTTAGAATAGAACACATCTGATGAGTGAATTCTGCCTTTAAGCACAGGAATGTTTAATTTGTGAGCTACATTTTCAATTTGTTTGTTAAGTTCAACACTTGGCATTGCCACTTGATTCGAGTCACCCAAAACAGCTTGGCGATAGTATGATTGGTCAGAGTAGGCTTCGGTAACTAACATTGTTTCATAAAGTTTAATTTCAGGTAAGTATGCACCAGTGGTACCGATTCTTACAATTTTTTCAACGTCGTAAAATTTAAATAGTTCGTAACTATAAATTCCCATTGATGGGCAACCCATTCCCGAGCCAGCAATTGTTACTGGTTTACCTTTGTATGTTCCGGTGAACATAAACATATTTCTTACTTCGTTCACTAATTTAAAACCAGGGTCTAAAAAGGTTTCTGCAATAAATTTTGCTCTAAGAGGGTCGCCGGGCATAATTACCAACTTGGCGATTTCCCCTTTCTTTGCATGAATGTGAGGGGTCATAAAGTAATTCTCCTTTAAAATTGTGAAAAATTTTAATATCTAGTCCAAACTACGAAAAATGTAGTTGAAATTTAGCTAATAAATTATAATTCTTTATTTTTTAAATTGTTATTTATCGCCTGTGGCATAACTTCTACGCTGAAATTTTTGTTTGCTTACTACTTTATAGATAAATACAAAAAATTGTTAATCTGAAAAAATTAATTCCTTTTCTTCTTTAGTTAATGTAATTTTAGTAAGAAAAAATGAAAAAAAGTCTGCAAAACTTAAGTAAAGAAAACTGACAATTTTTATGAAAAATTTTTTTCGGAGTTTATTTTTCACCTAATTTTTTATCAGAAAAGTATAATGATCAATCTTTCTTTTTGTGTTAAAACAAAATTACTTAACTTCAGAAGAAAATATAAGAAAGAATGGAGCAGAAAAATGAAACAAGTTAACTTAAGTCCTAAAATTAAGAGCATTTTAAACAAAATCGAATCATATTTAGAACTTTTTAATACGCAACACGATGCTAATGTTAAATTTGTTATTAAAGGCAGTGTGGCAAATAATTATTTTTCTGAAAATTCTAGACCACCTGTCGACGTGGATGTTTTCTTTTTGAATAATTATGACGAAAATAACATTGAATTCTTAAAGTTTTTGGCTGAAAAAGAAATTAGAATGGAACATTCAGATGTCAATTTGAATGTCTTTTTGATAAACGGTGTAAAGTTCGAAATTATTATGCTAGAACATTTTACTAGTGACGAATTTTTTCACAAAACCACAAAATATAAGTGGCTTTTGTTTTTGAAACCAAACTTTTCACTAATACAAAAATTGTTTTCAATTTCATATATCGATTCAAATTTTTTTATGCATAATAAAAACGCAAAAATAAAAAGTTTTTGTTTTGATGTAAACGAATTTTTAAAGAAAAACGATATTTTAACTGTTTTTCTAATGAAGTTGAAAGAAAATTCATTAAACAGTCATTATTAAATAACTTTTTTATAACGAATTTTTACGAATATAACAGTAATCTCATTTTAAGTTACTCGCCATCTCAACAACTAAAAGATGAATCTGAAATTGTATCTACCAAAGTTACACAATGATTTGAAAAATTAAAAAAAGAATTTTATGCATCATTAAATCTTTTAGAACAAATTAGTAATAAAAAACCTCAGCTTTTTGACTTTTGTAGAAAATTTATGCAAATCCCTACTGACAAAAAAAGAGAAGACTTTTTTATTTGAACAAACAAGGTTTCTAACATAAATAGTTATTTATTTCAATTTTTTGATAAGGAAGTTACTAGTTTGTCGTCAAAATTCACTCTAAACACTCGAAATCAAGAAAGTTTTTTAATTAATCACCAAACTAATCAACGTATAGACTTAGAAATGTTAAAAGATAACAATTGAATTAATGAAGGCTTGATTCTTTTTGGTGAAAAAAGTGTTCTTTTTGATAAATTGATTAACATTTTTCAAAAATATGGAATTCTTTACAAATTAGTTAACAACAATGTTGATTGTGCCGAACAAAATTTATCAAATAAAAATTCCATCACAATTGCTATACCAGTGAGCAAAAATGATGATTTCAATTCAAAATTAATGTTTAAGAATCTTTTTTATATGATGTTTATAATCGGAGCATTAGAAAATGAACTTTAAAATAAATGCAACTAAATATGTTTCGTCGCTGACAATTTCATTTATAGGTTCAGAATCTTTTAAATTTGCATCAAGTATATATATTTATAGAATAACAGGTGATATTTGATTAGTATCATTGCTGTATTTATTAATTCAATTGCCATCAATGTTTGTTTATTTCGTAAGTCCTTGGTTGGTAAAAAAATTTAAGAATGATCGTTTAGCCTTATTTTTGCGTGATATGACAAGCTTAGTTTCTTTAGTCTTACCAATTGTCCTATTTTTTACAGTTGATAAATATAGTTTTTCGATGTCTTTAATAGGAATTAGCACATTTTTGGGTTTAGTACATTCTTTTAGATTTATTTATTTAAAGAATATTATCTTTTTCATTTCAAAAAATAACGAAGAGATGAAAAAGTACAATACTTTTTCTTCACTCGCAACATCTTTAGGTGTAACTATTTCTTTGTTTTTTAGTTATTTCTTGTACAACAAACTTGAATTCTTTTGGTTAATAGTATTCAATATGTTGACATATATAATTTCAGGTTTTTTGTATTTTTCACTTAAAACTAGCAAAGAATCAGCTATTTTTCACAAAAGTGAATTTAATAAAAAAACAAATTTAAAGAAACATAAAATTTTGTCTTGAATTTATATTCTTGCTGGGTCAGCTATTATTGGTTTTTTCACTTTTCCAAAAACACAAGGACTAACACAAATTTTTGACTTTATGAAAAATGATTACAATGTTGAAACATGAGGTTTTTACATTAGCTTAATCTTTTCTGTTTTCGGCATTTTAGGAACAATCATTACTTTGATGTTACTTAAAACCAAGCGGTTAAAAACTAAAAAAACATTAGTAGAATATTCGTTATGTGCGATTATTTTGCTTAGTTTAATTTTAGTAATTGTCTTTTTCGCGAACTCGAAAAATGAAGTTATGTTTTTTACCTTTGTAAGTATTGTGAGTTTGCATCAATTACTTTTTTCAATCTTCTTATCTTATTTTTACAGTAACTCGTATGAAATGTTCGATCAAAAAAGTTTTCACAAACAAAATGGTTATTCAATTGTTTTTAGAGTAGTGTTATCATCGATTTTATTTGTATTATTTACGCTCTCATCTAAACAACTCGACTATCGTTACACCTTTGTGTTTTATGCGGCATTACTACTCCTTTTTACAAGTTTAATAATAATTTCAACGTTTTTACGCAGACGCTACAAAAAAGTAGAAACAGAACAGAAGAAAGAAATTATCTAAACTAGAACACTCAGAAAAAAACCGTTTATATTTTTGGTTTTTAAATCTCATTGGATTTTGTTACTTATTTTTATTTATATATAGATAAAGTTTGTTATACAAAATATCTTTCAATACCTAAAAATGATGTTAACTAGAAATTATAGTTTCTAGTTTTTTTCTTAAACTTTATATAAAAATCTTTATCTTAAACGTATATATCTATAAAATAGCTTAATTCGCAAAACTTACTGTTTGTGTTATTTCGAAAAAATAATAAAAAAAAACTTTTTTCTGTTAAGTTCTCACTTGAATTATTGATTTTTGAAATAATTAGATTTCTTTTGCTTCTAAAATTTTGCTAATTTTCTTTTGCTTTATCATTGTTTGCCAGAGCAATGATACTTAAGAGAAGCAAAATAATATATAATTAACGCATATTTATTATATATTCATATATGAATATAAATCTAAAGTGAATTCTATAAAGGACTTAATATGAAAAGACTTAACTGTACCTTTGAGTGAAAAAGTGATCCGGTGTTTCCTTGACTGCTTAAGCACCCAAAAATTGATCATGGTTTAGCAAAATTTCATACCAGAGAAGATGCTTTGAAATGATTTATGAACCTAAAAATTGATACTGCTGTTTGGTTTCATGATATCAACAAAGCATTCGCTATTTTTGGTGGTAAGTTAATTATTGATGAAGTTGATGGTAAATGAAAAAATGAAATCACAACTAAACGTTTTGATGGCCAATATACACCAAGAGAAATTCAATATGAACTTGGCATTAATCCACAAACCAAAGAGGTTGATCCTGTTGAATTAGAAAATTATGTACAAAATATCGAATTCATTTTACTTGATGATCCAAGTAAATATTTCGACCTTGCAAACGAAGTTGAATTTTCAAAATACAACAAAAAACCTAAAAGACCATCACAAGTTATTACTACTTACCAAATCAAAGAAGACATTGTTATTCACATTATTGGACCAGACCAAGAACCAAGTGATTTTACCGCATCTCAATTACACTCACAACTAACCAACAAAGAAGTAATCAAAGAAGACTTAGTTGAAACTCAAACTGAAAAGCCAACTGAAGTTGTACAAGTTTCGCCACATACTGATGACCAAGAAACAAAACAAATCCTTGAAGAGGTTGTTCCTACATCAGCTGTACCAGTTGAATCTGATAGTCCTATTCCAATTGAACAAACTTTAGATGAATTTGTAAATGAAGTTTTACATTCTCCTTCAGATGAAAATGCTGAAGAACTTTTTGATGCAAAAATTAAAGAAGATCTTATTCAAAATTCACTTGACTTTACTGAAATTAATCAAGTTTATTTAGATACGAAAGCTCCTTTAGTTAACCAACTTAATAACAAAAACGTGATCAAAGAAGAACTAGCCGATGGTGATGTCAAAGCAGAATCAAAACCTGATAAACAAGCTATTCCTCAAGCTGAAACAGCAACTACTACACCAACTTTCTTGCTAGTTAAAGAAGACTTAGTTGCTGTTAATCAACCAAACTATAATCAACCTACTAATCCAGTTAACTTTAACTTAATCAAAGAAGAGTGACCTTTCGGCAAACCTGAAGCACCACTTAAGGAAGACCAAGCGCACGCAGCACAACCACTAGAAGTTGTTGAAGAAACGCCAGCAGAATTTGTACCGGTTAAAGAAGATTTAGTTACTCACTTTACTCCTCACTATCCAGCAGATGGCGAGCCTGTGGACTTTAACTTAATCAAAGAAGAATTACCTGGCGGTAAAGCTTACTTACCTGCGCCAAAAGAAGAAAAAGTTGAACTAGTTGCCCAACCTGTCGTTGAAACAACTAAACTATTTGTACCGGTTAAAGAAGATTTGGTAACCAGTTTTGTACCTGTTTACTCACTTTCACCTTCACCAGTTAACTTCAACTTAATCAAAGAAGAGTGACCTTTTGGCAAACCTGAAGCACCACTTAAGGAAGACCAAGCGCATGCAGCACAATCATTAGAAGTTGTTGAAGAAACTCCAGCAGAATTTGTACCTGTTAAAGAAGATTTAGTTACTCACTTTACGCCACAATATCCAGCTGATGGTGAACCTTTAGACTTTAACTTAATCAAAGAAGAATGACCAGACGGCAAAGCTTACTTACCTGCGCCAAAAGAAGAAAAAGTTGAACCAACAGCGCAACCTGTTGTTGAAACAACTAAACCTTTTGTACCGGTTAAAGAAGATTTTATAACCAGTTTTGTACCTGTTTACCCACTTTCACCTTCACCAGTTAACTTCAATTTAATCAAAGAAGAGTGACCTTTTGGCAAGCCTGAAGCACCGCTTAAGGAAGACCAAGCGCACGCAGCACAATCATTAGAAGTTGTTGAAGAGACTCCAGCAGAATTTGTACCGGTTAAAGAAGATTTAGTTACTCACTTTACGCCACAATATCCAGCTGATGGTGAGCCTTTAGACTTTAACTTAATCAAAGAAGAATGACCTGGCGGTAAAGCTTACTTACCTGCGCCAAAAGAAGAAAAAGTTGAACCAGTTGCTCAACCTGTCGTTGAAACAGCTAAACCATTTGTACCGGTTAAAGAAGATTTTGTAACCAGTTTTGTACCTGTTTACCCACTTTCACCTTCACCAGTTAACTTCAATTTAATCAAAGAAGAGTGACCTTTTGGTAAACCTGAAGCACCGCTTAAGGAAGACCGAGCGCATGCAGCACAATCATTAGAAGTTGTTGAAGAAACTCCAGCAGAATTTGTACCGGTTAAAGAAGATTTAGTTACTCACTTTACGCCACAATATCCAGCTGATGGTGAACCTGTTGATTTCAATTTAATTAAAGAAGAATGACCAGACGGCAAAGCTTACTTACCTGCGCCAAAAGAAGAAAAAGTTGAACCAACAGCGCAACCTGTTGTTGAAACAACTAAACCTTTTGTACCGGTTAAAGAAGATTTTATAACCAGTTTTGTACCTGTTTACCCACTTTCACCTTCACCAGTTAACTTCAACTTAATCAAAGAAGAGTGACCTTTTGGTAAACCTGAAGTACCGCTTAAGGAAGACCAAGCACATGCAGCACAATCATTAGAAGTTGTTGAAGAAACTCCAGCAGAATTTGTACCTGTTAAAGAAGATTTAGTTACTCACTTTACGCCACAATATCCAGCTGATGGTGAACCTGTTGATTTCAATTTAATTAAAGAAGAATGACCAGACGGCAAAGCTTACTTACCTGCGCCAAAAGAAGAAAAAGTTGAACCAGTTGCTCAACCTGTTGTTGAAACAACTAAGCCATTTGTACCGGTTAAAGAAGATTTTGTAACCAGTTTTGTACCTGTTTACCCACTTTCACCTTCACCAGTTAACTTCAACTTAATCAAAGAAGAGTGACCTTTTGGTAAACCTGAAGCACCGCTTAAGCAAGACCAAGCGCATGCAGCACAACCATTAGAAGTTGAAGAAGCTCCAGCAGAGTTTGTGCCTGTTAAAGAAGACTTAGTTACTAACTTCGTGCCTCACTATCCAGCTGATGGTGAGCCTTTAGACTTTAACTTAATCAAAGAAGAATGACCTGGCGGTAAAGCTTACTTACCTGTACAAAAAGAAGAAAAAGTTGAACCAGTTGCCCAACCTGTTGTTGAAACAACTAAGCCATTTGTACCGGTTAAAGAAGATTTGGTTCAAAGTTTTACACCAACTTATTCTGCACCAATTTTTGTCAACAGAAACTTAATTAAAGAAGAAATGCCAGATGGCGTTGCCAGAATAATTGCGAAAGAAGAACCAAAACCTCTTCAAGAAGATAAACCATTCGTTCCAGTTAAAGAAGATTTGGTGCAAGTTACATATGATTTTCAAGCAGCACCACAAGAATTTCAAGACAATCGTTGACCAATTCCAGAACTTCTTGAAGAAGGTTTACTCATCAAAGAGGAAATGCCACCTTTTGGCGACAATTTTGAGCAATCTTTACCTAAAGAACAATCTGAATCTGCGTCTGAAGTTGAACCAGTTGCTGAACCATTACCAACACCTGAAGAAACACAACCAACTAAATCATTTGTACCAGTTAAAGAAGATTTAGTTGAAGCAACAGAACCAAACTATAATCAACCTACAAACCCAGTTAACTTCAATTTAATTAAAGAAGAGTGACCTTTTGGCAAACCTGAAGCACCACTTAAGGAAGATCAAGCACACGCAGTGCAACCATTAGTTGTTGAAGAAGCTCCAGCAGAATTTGTACCTGTTAAAGAAGACTTAGTTACTCACTTTACACCACAATATCCAGCAGATGACGAACCTGTGGACTTTAACTTAATTAAAGAAGAATGACCTGGTGGTAAAGCTTACTCACCTGTACAAAAAGAAGAAAAAGTTGAGCCAGTTGTGCAACCTGTTGTCGAAACAGCTAAGCCATTTGTACCGGTTAAAGAAGATTTCGTAACCAGTTTTGTACCTGTTTACCCACTTTCACCTTCACCAGTTAATTTCAATTTAATCAAAGAAGAATGACCTTTCGGTAAACCTGAAGCACCCCTTAAGGAAGACCAAGCGCACGCAGCACAACCATTAGAAGTTGAAGAAGCTCCAGCAGAGTTTGTGCCTGTTAAAGAAGACTTAGTTACTAACTTCGTGCCTCACTATCCAGCTGACTTTAGTCCCGTGAACTTTGATTTAATCAAAGAAGAATGGCCAGATGGTCAAAAACCACTTGTGAACCTACCAGATAGTCCAAAACATCAACAATTTGTTCCTGTCAAAGAAGATTTTGTGAGTTCATTTGGTCCACATTATCCTGCTTCAAAATCACCAGTTGATTTCAATTTAATTAAAGAAGAATGACCTGATGGTAAAACTTACTTGCCTGTGTCAAAAGAAGAAAAAGTTCAACCAACTGTTCAACCTGCTGTTATTGAAACAATTAAACCATTTGTACCAGTTAAAGAAGACTTAGTTACTAACTTCATACCTCACTATCCTGCCGACTTTAGTCCTGTGAACTTTGATTTAATCAAAGAGGAATGACCAGATGGTCAAAAACCACTTGTGAACCTACCAGATAGTCCAAAACATCAACAATTTGTTCCTGTTAAAGAAGACTTTGTAAATTCATTTGGTCCACATTATCCAGCTTCAAAATCACCAGTGGACTTTGAATTAATTAAGGAAGAATGACCTGATGGAGTTGCTTATTTACCTGCGAAAGAAGAAATGCAACCAGAATCAGTTACCACACAAACTGATAATTCAACAGAAAAACTAACCGTTGAAGAAGAAAAGCCATTCGTACCAGTTAAAGAAGATTTAGTGGAAACTTATGTGCCTCATTACTCAGCTGACTTTAGTCCTGTTGACTTTGCTTTAATCAAAGAAGAATGACCAGATGGTGAAAAACCATTTATTAGTCCAGAACAAACTCCTGTACACAAACAATTTGTTCCTGTCAAAGAAGATTTTGTGAGTTCATTTGTACCACACTATCCGCCTTCAAAATCACCAGTTGACTTTGAATTAATTAAGGAAGAATGGCCAGGTGATGTGTACCTACCAGAAGCAAGTGAACCAGACGCAGTACCTGCTCCTGTTGACTCAACGCCTCTTGTTGAAGAAGAAAACTTAGAAACGCAACAAACTTTTGTTGATGGTCCACCAATCAAAGAAGAACTGCCAACTAGAAAAACAATTGCGGACTGAACAGCTCGTCCACAAGAATTTAGAGATGATTTGTTCCCAATTGCTCAAAGTTACGCAAACAAAGTCTTAATAAAAGAAGATGATGATGAAGTGCGCTTGTTTATGGCATCAGGTGGTTGGCTAGATTGAACTACACAAAAAGATCCAATTGATAATCTTGATGTTGCAAACTTAAGGGAACTTAAAGGTTACCTAGATAAAGAAAAAGCTTACGACCAACGCTATGTTACTAAGTACAAATACATTGGTGACTTTAGTGAAATTCACCAATATATGATTGTGGAACAATACTTAGATAAATTAAAAGCACTTAATGATTTAGTTTCTGGACAAACTATTAGTGATAGCGACTTTAGTAGAATTTACTCAAATGTTACTGCAGCCAACTGAGTGCTTGATAATATCAACGCAAAATTAGATGCCACAACCTTAGCACAAAGCAACACGCAACTAGTTGAACCTTTAACGAAAATTCAAGATACTTTATTACGCAAATTTGCCTATGGTAAAGGTTTATCTGACAAACCAATTAACTCCGCTTACTACTACAACACAGTGGAAAAAACTCGTCAACTTGTTGCGTATGAAACTTCATACTTAAATTATGGTGACTTCTATGTTGGGTTTGTCCCTTACGCTGAATATGATTATGAAATTCCACTTGTGCTTAAGTACAACGTCCAAAATCCATATGCTAATGATCAGTTGTTAGCAAACTTTAGAAGTTTGAACAATGCAGTTTATACTGGTTTAGAAAATTACTACAAACACACGCATGAAATTGATAAAAATGAGGTAAACATTATGAAACACGCTAACTTGACTCCTCAACTTGATCCAGACTTCACAACCAAGGAAGATCAAGTTGAATACACCATCATTGACCCTGATGATGTCAATGAAGCTAGAAGCCAATACGAAGAAAACAAGATCAAAGAAGACCAAATTATTTTCCCTGACTTAAGAGTGCCAGTTAACACCCAGCCAATTGCACCTGAAGTAATTGATCCTGAAACTCCTGGCCAACTCAACTACAAAGACGCTCACAAAGCTAAACGGCAAGAACTTAAAAATGCTGCCAAAGCCAAGAAAACTAAAGAGAAAAGTGCAAAAGTACCTGCTCCTTTTGCTGAATTGATTGCTGAAAACGTGATTCCAACTGTTTTACCAGCAAACGAAGTCAAAGAACCAGCTGCCAAAACCAAAAAAGCTGAACCAGTAGTTGACACTTCAACGATTCCAGTGGTAGCCCAAAAATTACCAGACTTTTGAACTTCACAACACGAAGACTTTAGCAAATTACATGTGACCAACGAAAAAGCAGATGTCACTGTGGCTAAGGGTGAAAAAGCTTCAACTGGTTTCAAAATTTTCCTTGCTTTTGCCGCTCTCTTTGTGGTGGCAGTGATCGTCTTGGCTGTCTTTGGAATCTTAGCCCTTACTGACGTGTTTAACATTTTTAGTTAGTAACTTACACTACTAGCTAATTTGCTTAACTAATTAAGCAAACTACTTAGTTTGTAATTACTCCAACTTCATCCGTGCTGACTACCAACTGCGCTAGTCAAAACTAACTAGAGCCTTGTGCTCTAGTTTTTGTTTTGATTTTGTTCCTTTTAGACTAAAATATGTAACTATACATACAACACATATACAAATTTACAAACACAGAAAGATTTTCGCTATGGCATCAACTTCTGACCACAACAAAAATAACAATGAAAATTTACTTGGTAAACATTACATCATCAACCAAGCACGCAAAGCCAATGGCCAAACTTATTTACTGGCAGCCATTTCACGAGGCTATCGCAAAGGTTCAAGTTGCACAGTTGGCCTTGGTTACCTTGAACGTTTAGTTGAAAGCACAAAACTTAGTCCCGAAGTAATTCTTGCTAAGCTCAAAAGCAAAGCGAAGGAAGTAGTTTATGGTACTGACCGCGCTAAAGTTAAAGCCGTTTTACTAGCTAGCATTACGCAAACAGCGACAAAAAAAATTGACTGAGACAAACAAATTCTCAAAACTAAAGTTTTAGCAAATGCCGACAAAAGTATTCCAAAACTCATCAACTTACTCAAGAGCACAGGTTTTGTGTTTCAGGGCTCAGAAATTTATGGCGGTTTAGCTAACACTTGAGACTATGGTCCACTGGGTACATTATTAAAAAATAACGTAGCACGTTTGTGAGAACGTGAATTTATTACTAAAGAAAAACAAAACTTTTTGATCGATTCTAAAATTCTTATGAACCCGCAAGTGTGAGTGACTTCTGGCCACGTAACTAACTTTAATGACCCTTTGATTGAAAATAAAGTTAACGGCAAACGTTACCGTGCGGATAAACTAATTGAAGCCATTGATCCTAGTCTTAACGCTGAAACTTTAAGTTTTGCCCAAATGCAAGCCTTTCTCACACAACACCTTCACGAATATGAAGGCGCTAAGTGCGACTGGAGTGAAGTTAAAAAGTTTAACTTGATGTTTGAAACCAGACAAGGAGTGCTTGAAGACAAAAAAAGCACCATTTATTTACGTCCTGAAACTACGCAAGGGATTATGGTGAACTTTAAAAACGTGCAACGGGCAATGCGTGCTAAACCACCCCTTGGGATTGGCCAAATTGGTAAAAGTTTTCGTAACGAAGTTACCCCCGGGAATTTCATCTTCCGGACCCGTGAGTTTGAACAAATGGAACTTGAAGTCTTTTGTACTCCTGCGCAAGCACCCCAACTCTACCAGGATTACATTCAAAAAACTTTTAACTTTGTGCGTTTACTTGGTTTGGCGCAAGCTAACTTGCGCATTCGTGAACATGCACCTGAAGAACTAGCCCACTATTCAGCTGGTACTAGTGACATTGAATACCACTTTCCATTTGGTTGGGGTGAATTACTTGGCGTAGCCAACCGGACTGACTTTGACCTCAAGAGTCACCAAGCTGCCACGGGTGAATCGCTCGAATACCAAGATCCTTTCACAAACGAAAAATTTCTTCCGTATGTAATTGAACCTTCAATGGGACTTGACCGTTTGCTCTTTGCACTCTTAATTGATGCCTATGACGAAGAGCAATTGGCCGATGGTGATTCGCGCGTTGTCCTTAGGTTTAAACCAGCCGTGGCACCATATAAAGTTGCCATTCTACCACTTGTAAAAAAATTAAACGAGAAAGCTACCGAAGTTTTTGAAGACTTACTAGCAACTAATCTTAGTGTAGCTTATGATGATAGTGGCTCAATTGGTAAACGTTATCGGCGTCAAGACGCACTAGGCACACCATACTGCGTGACCATCGATTTTGACACCCTTGTCGACCAGTGTGTTACCATTCGGAACCGTGACACAATGAAACAAGAACGCATCAAAATCAGTGAAATTACCTCTTATTTACAAAAAATATAGTAAAATTTGTTTCACAAACAACAGCAAAAATGACCAAAGACCTCATTCAACTAGTCAAAGATGCTAATGACATTGAAGAAGTAATTAGCTCATACCTCAATGTAATTAAAAAGGGACGTAACTATGTGGCGTTATGTCCTTTTCACAGTGACTCAAATCCCTCACTTTCCATTTCGAAAGAAAAACAACTCTTTAAGTGTTTTGTCTGCAACGTTGGTGGTAATGTGATTTCCTTTGTGGCTAAATACACTAAATGTTCTTGACAGCAAGCTTTAGTGACCCTGGCACAAAGAGCAGGAATTGACGTAAGTAACTATAATATAGGTGAGGAAACTAAACCAACTTACTCACGTAACGAAGAAACTAAACTTGAACAACTTGACCGTTTGAACAACTTTTTTAAATTCGAATTTTTAGCCAATAGCGGCACGCGTGAACTCAAAACTTTTTTTAATGAACGTAACCTCACACTCGAATTGCTCAAAGAATTTGACATCGGTTTTGCTCCTGAAACCGCTTTTGAAACCTTTGTGCAAAAAGAACTCCAAGGCGACCTTCGTGTTTTACAAGCAAGTGGAGTTTTGACTGAAGCAAACAAATTAATTTTTCGCAATCGTGTCACTTTTGCTATTCGTGATGTTCATGGCAATGTGGTTGGTTTTAGTGGTCGGACACTTTTACCACATGAAAAACCTAAATATGTTAATAGTTCTGAAAACTCTTTATTTCAGAAGGCAAAGCTAATTTATAACTACCATCGTGCAATTACAAGCGACTCAACCAAGCTCATCTTGACAGAAGGTTTTATGGATGTAATTGCCCTTTACCGTGCGAATTATAAAAACGGAATCGCCTTAATGGGTACGGCACTTACTACTGACCACCTGCATTTGCTCAAAAACAAAGAAATTTTACTTTTTCTCGATGGTGATGCAGCCGGTCAAAATGCTACTTACCAGTCAATTAAATTTCTCACAAAACACAACATTTATACTTTAGTTGCCAACAACCAAACTGACTTAGACCCTGATGAACTCTTAAACCAATTTGGTCCTAAACGATTGCAAGCTCTACTTGAAAAACCAATTTCCGCTATGGAATTTGCTTACCATTACCTCGTTAAGAAACACAATTTAACACTTAACGCGACTAAACAACCTAACTTTCGTGATTATCAAGAATTTGGATACGATTTTGCCGAGTTATTATGACACACCGACCACATTGAAAAGAAATTTTGAAATAATCGTGTTCAAGAAGAAATTGATAAGTCGTTTAATTTAGAAGATTTTTTCGCAGCTTTCACTCACCAACCTAGCAAAATTGAAGCAGACGAATTGAGCGATTTTTTTGAAAATCATTCAGAACCAAAAACCGTTGCTTCGCAGAGTGAAACACCAACCCAAACAGACCAACCTAGCGATCAAGCACAGCAACCCGTTCCGCAGTTTATCGAAGTAGAAAAATTCATTTATCTTCTTATCAAGCATCCAGAGTTACACAAAATTTACAAACGAGCACAAAATTATTTATGATCAATCGATGACACCGTCAATAAAGACTATTTTTTTCGAGAATTTAGTTATTCACATCCCACTTATGAACAAGATCCTACAAGTGAAGAAAATTTTGTGGAGAATTTAAGTTTAAATGAAGATGAAGAATTAACACCGGCCAAACGCAAAGAACAAGTGTTTCGTCGTTTGGGTGAAAAAATTCAAAAAGCCAATGAGTTTAAACTTAGTCCTAACTCTGTGCAAAAATTAGAACTTGAATACTTTTCTTCTGCTGAATTTCGCGAGTTTTTAACAAATTTTTATCAGTATGGTGCTAATGAAAGCGCGAGTGATTATCACCACAAGATAGTGTTGTTTTGTAACCAGATGCTTAGAGCTCTACGTGCTTATTTGATCCATGCTGATAAATTAATTCTTGCTGATTTGACTTTTAAGTCTAATAAAGCTCGTCAAATAACAAATAACACCGCTGAACAGGAACAAAAACAAAACCAAGAATATAAATCAGGGGTTTCATTGCACGAAAAGTTAAAAGATTACTATGATAAATTTTTAATATCAATTGACTCGCAACAACTAGCAACAATAATTCTTAAGGAGGACGAACATGGCCAAGACTATTAAAAAAGAAATCTTACCAGTAGTTGAATTGGTGGAAAAATACGCAGAAACTCAAGGAAAGAAACAACTAAGCCAGCAGGATCTCTATGACTATCTAAATAAAATTCAAGTTGAAGTGACTGATAGTGAGATGGATGATTTTTATGATGCCTTGATGCAAAAAGGTTTGCTTTCTGACGAAACCAACCAAGGCGATCTTGACGATGTGAGTGATTTTGATTTTAGCAGCGAAGGTGTTGATTTAGATCTTGACGAAGATGAAATTAGTTCCGACCCTGACGGTGAACACGACTCAGAACGTACCACGGCACCAACACATCGTGAAAGTGATTACGATGATTACGATGATGAGGACGAAGAGGAAGCACAACCAAATCGGAAAAAAGAGAAAAAAGCTCGCAACGATGACGAATACGATGACTTCGACCCTGAGATGGCGGGTTACTTGAGCGACTATGATCTTGGCTCTGACTATGACGATGACGAGTATGCTTATGATTACGATGACGAAGACTATTATTCAGACGAAAGTTCTTACGCTGATGACGAAGAAGAAGTGGATGAGGAAAAACCAAAAGGTAAACGTGGCAAGAAGAAACTCGAACAACTAGAACTTGAAAACTTTGATAATGACAACGATATTGTGTTAAATAGTAACGGGCAAAAGAAAAGTGTGAAAGAACTCCGGAACAAACTTACTGAAACCCAAGATATTGTCAAGTGATATATGCGTTGGATTGGTAAGTACGGAAAATTACTCACCAAAGAGGAAGAAGAAAAACTTGCTCAAGAAATGGATAATGGTGGTTTCCGGGGCAAACGCGCTCGTGATAAACTCATCAAACGGAACTTGCGGCTTGTAATTAATAATGCGAAAAAATACAAAAACAGAGGTTTAAGTTTTATTGACTTAATTTCTGAGGGAAATAGTGGTATTGTCAAAGCTGTGCAAAAATATGACGTGCGGACTGGTTACAAGTTTTCAACTTATGCCACCTGGTGAATCCGGCAAGCAATCACCCGTGCTGTTGCCGACCAAGCGCGTACCATCCGGGTACCAGTACATATGGTCGAAACCATCAATAAACTTTCAAAAGTTGAGCGGGACTTACAACAAGAACTTGGTCGTGAACCAACTGACGAAGAAATTGCTAAAAGATTTGACAACAATTACACCGCTGCCAAGGTGCGTTACATTCGTAAAATTAATGTCGATCCTATTTCACTTGATAAACAAATTGGCAAGGAAAACGATTCTTCGTTTAGTGATTTTGTCAAAGACGAAACTATCACCAGCCCAGTTGACTATGCCTCAAGCGAAGAATTGGTGCACAACTTAGACAAAATTTTGCGTGAAACACTCGATGATGAAGAGTACACCCTCATTTGTAAACGTTACGGTGTTGGCCACAATCCAGAGGATGATAACAAACCATTTCGTTTACACTCACTCGAAGAATTAGCAGCCGAACGTGGTGTTTCGAAGGAACGCATCAGACAAATTGAAAATAAAATTCTCAAGAAAGTGAAAAATAGTTCGAAAAACGCAAAGAACTTAAAAGATTATGCCCACTAAACAACCAAAAACACCAACTCAAACCCTTGCCAAAGCACGCAACTTAAAAATTAGCGAACTCATTCACGCTCTAAAGCAAGTTTACCCACCAGTACTCACTGATGAACTTGGCACACCAACTTATGCTGACAAAACCAAATTGCCATCAAGAACACTTTGTCGCGGGGTTGTGGTTGCGCTAGATGTTGATGACAAAGTAATTGACTTTATGCTTAAGCACGAGTGTAACTTACTTATTACTCACCATTTATTGCACTGACACACTAAGGCTGACGAAAAACTACTCGAACCACACAAACAAAGCTTAGACCAACTTTTGCGTTCACACCGCTTGTACACCTTTGGTTTGCACGAAGAATTTGACGAAGCGCCACAAAATGACACTTCGACTTTAATTGCACGCAAAGTTTTACACACACTTGGTGTACCTGGTGACTTGGTTAATTATTACCAGTTGTCACCTTACCCAGCAATTTTACGAACTGACCAAAAAATCCCACTTATTTCTGTAGTCAACGCACTTAAAGAAGTTTTTGGCGCTGGCGCCTTCCAAGCTAACCTCAGACCAGAAGTCCTTAACAACCCTGCTAACACAGGGAACTACTTTATGTTTATGGCTGGTTCAGGTTCAATGAAGTATATGCACGAATTTTTAAACTATAGTAAAGGTATTGTTCAACCTGACTTAGTGGTTACTAGCGACATTAAATGGTCGGAGTGACAAACTTATCGCCAAGCGGGACTTAATGTTGTGGCGGTGCCGCATAACGTTGAAGCTGTCTTTATTAACGAAATGGCTCAGCAAGTACGTAACATTATTAGTGAGCACACAACCAAAAAAATTCCAGTTTATACCTTCGAGTCTGCACCTGAATACTGAAATATTTAAAACTAACAACTTTAGAACGCAACAAGCGTTCTTTTTTATGCACAAATTAGCTTTTTACTTTGCAAGAAAAGACGTCCTTATCTTTATTTATATATAGGGAAACTATGCTCGAATTTGATTACGTCATCCTGCCTAATTTTTGCAAAGTAAATTCGCTTGTCTAAGTGGGAAAAAAGTAGGAATTTTTTGTTTTGCTTTTTACTTGTTTTGTTATAATAACTCTCACGATAATTGCACTCAATCACAAATCATAATTACTATCAAAAAGTTGCAAAAAAATTTTAAAAAAATGTTTTGCAAAAATTTATTTAGTGCTATTATTGATAAGCAAACTTTTTTAAGTAAGCATTTGTTCTTTGAAAACTAGATATAGATAAACATGACAGTCAATTTTTTTCAAGAGTTTGATCCTGGCTCAGGATGAACGCTGGCTGTGTGCCTAATACATGCATGTCGAGCGAAGTTCTTCGGAACTTAGCGGCGAATGGGTGAGTAACACGTACTCAACGTACCCTTTAGCTTGAGATAGCAGTTGGAAACAACTGATAATATCAAATACGCATCTTTGTCGCATGATGAAGATGTAAAAGAACCTTCACGGGTTCGCTAAAGGATCGGGGTGCGCAACATTAGCTAGTTGGTGAGGTAACGGCCCACCAAGGCGATGATGTTTAGCGGGGTTGAGAGACTGAACCGCCACACTGGGACTGAGATACGGCCCAGACTCCTACGGGAGGCAGCAGTAGGGAATATTCCACAATGGACGAAAGTCTGATGGAGCGACACAGCGTGCAGGATGAAGGCCCCATGGGTTGTAAACTGCTGTGGTAAGGGAAGAAAAAACCGAAGAGGAAATGCTTTGGTCTTGACGGTACCTTATTAGAAAGCAACGGCTAACTATGTGCCAGCAGCCGCGGTAATACATAGGTTGCAAGCGTTATCCGGAATTATTGGGCGTAAAGCGTCTGTAGGTTGTTTGTTAAGTCTGGCGTCAAAACTTGGGGCTCAACCCCAAATCGCGTTAGATACTGGCATACTAGAGTTATGTAGAGGTTAGCGGAATTCCTTGTGAAGCGGTGAAATGCGTAGAGATAAGGAAGAACACCAATATGGCGAAGGCAGCTAACTGGACATATACTGACACTGAGAGACGAAAGCGTGGGGAGCAAACAGGATTAGATACCCTGGTAGTCCACGCCCTAAACGATGATCATTAGCTGATGGAAAATTCATCGGCGCAGCTAACGCATTAAATGATCCGCCTGAGTAGTACGTTCGCAAGAATAAAACTTAAAGGAATTGACGGGGATCCGCACAAGCGGTGGAGCATGTGGTTTAATTTGAAGATACGCGTAGAACCTTACCCACTCTTGACATCTTCTGCAACGCTATAGAGATATAGTTGAGGTTAACAGAATGACAGATGGTGCATGGTTGTCGTCAGCTCGTGTCGTGAGATGTTCGGTTAAGTCCTGCAACGAGCGCAACCCTTATCCTTAGTTACTAACATTTAGTTGAGCACTCTAGGGAGACTGCCCGAGTAATTGGGAGGAAGGTGGGGACGACGTCAAATCATCATGCCTCTTACGAGTGGGGCAACACACGTGCTACAATGGTCGGTACAAAGAGACGCAAACTGGTGACAGGGAGCAAACCTCAAAAAACCGATCTCAGTTCGGATTGTAGTCTGCAACTCGACTACATGAAGTCGGAATCGCTAGTAATCGTAGATCAGCTACGCTACGGTGAATACGTTCTCGGGTCTTGTACACACCGCCCGTCAAACCATGGGAGCTGGTAATGCCCGAAGTCGGTTTATTAACAAACTGCCTAAGGCAGGACTGGTGACTGGGGTTAAGTCGTAACAAGGTATCCCTACGAGAACGTGGGGATGGATCGCCTCCTTTCTACGGAGTACACTTAGTTAATTGTTCTTAATCGTTAATTCTAACGGCAATTAACACTTTTAACCAAACTTACATTTGACCTTCATTATTTCATAAATTTATCAACGTTTAACAGTCATGGCTTACAGGTCATAAGCAAAATATATCTAGTTTTGAGAGAACATTTCTCTCAAAATGAAATTGTTCTTTGAAAACTGAATAGTAAGATATTTTAATTAATATTTACAACGACATCTAACAAATTAATGTCAATTTGTTTTGATTCATCGAGTAAAAAACCAACACAAAAATGATTTATTGAAATGTCTTAAAATACACATCAACAACCAAATAGGAACATACTTTTAAATAAGGAAGAGTTTGTGGTGGATGCCTTGGGTCTGGAAGTCGATGAAGGACGTGATTACCTGCGATAAGTCTCGTGGAACTGGAAATAAGTTATGAAGCGGGAATTTCCGAATGGGGAAACCTAACTAGGGTAATGCCTAGTTGCCATTGTCTGAATACATAGGACAATGAGTGAGACACCTTGCCAACTGAAACATCTTAGTAGCAAGAGGAAAAGAAAATAAATAATGATTTCTTTAGTAGCGGCGAGCGAACGAGAAAGAGCCCAAACCATTTAACATGGGGTTGTAGGACGATCTATATAGAGTTACAAAACTTAATGATAGCAGAAGCTTTTGGGAAGAAGCGACACAGAGGGTGATATCCCCGTATGCGAAATTGTTAAGTCTCTTGGTCGGATCCTGAGTAGGGCGGGGCACGTGGAACCCTGTCTGAATCCGCCGGGACCACCCGGTAAGGCTAAATACTAACCAGACACCGATAGTGAACTAGTACCGTGAGGGAAAGGTGAAAAGAACCCCGAGAGGGGAGTGAAATAGATTCTGAAACCACTTACTTACAATTAGTCAGAGGCCATTTAAGGCTGATGGCGTACATCTTGCAGTATGGACCGGCGAGTTACTTTAACATGCGAGGTTAAGCGGACATAAGCGGAGCCGTAGAGAAATCGAGTCTTAACAGGGCGCTATTAGTATGTTGAAGTACACCCGAAACCAGGTGATCTATTCATGAGCAGGTTGAAACTTGGCTAACCCCAAGTGGAGGACCGAACCGCAGTACGCTGAAAAGTGCCCGGATGACTTGTGAATAGCGGAGAAATTCCAATCGAACTTGGAGATAGCTGGTTCTCCTCGAAATAGCTTTAGGGCTAGCGTGTGATGTTAAGTTTTGGTGGTAGAGCACTGAATATGGAATGGCGGCGCCTAGCTGTACTGACTATAATCAAACTCCGAATACCATTATGTATTGTCATGCAGTCGGAACCGGGGTGCTAACGTCCCGGCTCGCGAGGGTAACAACCCAGATCGTCGGCTAAGGTCCCAAAATCGTGTTAAGTCAGAAAGGTTGTGAGGTTTCACAAACAACTAGGAAGTTGGCTTAGAAGCAGCCACCTTTTAAAGAGTGCGTAATAGCTCACTAGTCAAGAGACCTTGCGCCAATAATTTAACGGGAGTAAAACACGATACCGAAGCCACGGGTACATTTGTACGTTAGAGGAGCGTTCTTAGGGCAATGAAGCTAGACTGTGAAGACTAGTGGAGCGCTAAGAAGTGAGAATGCCGGTATGAGTAACGATTCGTAGTGAGAATCTACGACGCCTATTGGGGAAGGTTTCCTGGGCAAGGTTCGTCCACCCAGGGTGAGTCAGGACCTAAGGCGAGGCCGAAAGGCGTAGTCGATGGACAACAGGTTAATATTCCTGTACTTTCTATAATTGTGATGGAGTGACGAAGAAGGATAGTCCTACCCATTTACTGGATTATGGGACAAGCTATAACTGGGAACTGTTGGCAAATCCGCAGTTCAGAACCGGGAGTAGTGACGTACAACTCTTTTGAGTAATCGGATGACTTCAAGCTTCCAAGAAAAGCTTCTAAACTTATGTTATGGAAACCTGTACCGAGAACGGACACACGTCCCCCAGATGAGTATTCTAAGGCGAGCGAGAAAACTAGTGTTAAGGAACTCTGCAAAATGACCCCGTAAGTTCGCAAGAAGGGGCTCCTATGCAAATAGGACACAGTAAATTATGAGGGGCAACTGTTTATCAAAAACACAGCTCTCTGCTAAACCGTAAGGTGAAGTATAGGGGGTGAAGCCTGCCCAGTGCCCGAAGGTTAAGTGGATGCGTTAGCTTTAGCGAAGCGTTGAAATGAAGCCCGGGTGAACGGCGGCCGTAACTATAACGGTCCTAAGGTAGCGAAATTCCTTGTCGGCTAAATACTGACCTGCACGAAAGGCGCAATGATCTCTCAACTGTCTCAACACTAGACTCGGTGAAATTATGGTCCCAGTGAAAACGCTGGGTTCCCGCATCAAGACGAAAAGACCCCATGGAGCTTTACTATAACTTCGTATTGAAATTTGGTCTAACATGTGTAGGATAGGTGGGAGATGCTGATGCTAGGACGCTAGTTCTAGTGGAGTCGTCCTTGAAATACCACCCTTGTTATATTGAGTTTCTAACTTGCTATCACTACAGGTAGGAGGACAGTGCGTGGTGGGTAGTTTGACTGGGGCGGTCGCCTCCTAAAAGGTAACGGAGGCGTTCAAAGGTACACTCAATACGGTCAGAAACCGTATGTAGAGCGCAAAGGTAGAAGTGTGCTTGACTGTGAGACTTACAAGTCGAGCAGGTGCGAAAGCAGGACTTAGTGATCCGGCTATTCATCGTGGAATGGTAGTCGCTCAACGGATAAAAGTTACCCTGGGGATAACAGGCTTATCTTGCCCAAGAGATCACATCGACGGCAAGGTTTGGCACCTCGATGTCGGCTCATCGCATCCTGGAGCTGGAGTCGGTTCCAAGGGTTTGGCTGTTCGCCAATTAAAGCGGTACGCGAGCTGGGTTCAAAACGTCGTGAGACAGTTTGGTCCCTATCTGATGTGGGCGTTGGAATATTGATGAGAGCCGCTCTTAGTACGAGAGGACCGGAGTGGACGTACCGCTGGTGCTCCAGTTGTTTCGCCAGAAGCATGGCTGGGTAGCTAAGTACGGAAAGGATAACCGCTGAAAGCATCTAAGTGGGAAGCCTCCTCAGAGATAAGTATTCCCTTGAGATTCCTTATAGACTATGAGGTTGATAGGATGGAGGTGTAAGCGTAGTAATACGTTGAGCTGACCATTACTAATAAATCGATCGGTTTAAAAGTATTGTTGAAATGTATTAAGACATTTTAATGAATCATTTGTGTAACTTACTGTTCAGTTTTCAGAGAACATCAACGCGCACCAACAGGTGCTTTTTTTTATGTTGTAAGCGGATTTGAGGCGGCAATTAATTTTTAGTTTAGTTGTTGGTTGTGAACACTAATTTTAGTGTCAAATTAGGTGTCAAAAGTGTCTCATTTTGCTTAAAAAAGGTGCAATTCTTGCTTATAATTATGCATAGTTGCTTTGGCAAATTCTGCTACAACACAGGAGTGTTTGCACACAGCAGTTGGTTGTAATGTTGCTTTGAAATTTGCGTTAAAATTATGCTTAGTAACCGTTAGGAAAGGAGCAAAATGGCTTACCTTAAAAGTGAATTTGAAATTGTGAGTGAATTTACTAATGCACTTGGTTTACGTAACCAAACTGACGGCACACTCCATCTTTACCACAAGCGTGATGCCAAAGTGCACCAAGCCACTAAACCTGACGGTTATTATTACTACGATGGCATCACCTTCATTTTGGATGCTAAAGCTGAAAACGCCCCTTTTACTGGGCAATTGTTTGATTACATGCAACTTGAGCAAAATGAAAATTTCATTGGTTTTATGTATAATGGCGCGACACTGAAAGTTTATGTCAATGGTGTTTTGCAATTAGATGAAACCACCGTACACGATAAGTTCTATTACAAACAAAAATATTTCCCACAAAAAATTAATAACTTTAAAATTATCAACGAACAAGCACACAAGTTGGCTAACTTATTCCGTGATGCTAACATCGATAAACAACTCAATGTTCCCTTCATTGGTGCTGTCTTCTTGAATTTAATGTATGCTCGTGAATTTTTACTCGAAGGCAAAACAGCCGGCGAATTAATCATCAATACTGCAACTACGAAAAGTATTATTTTCTCGCTGAAAAAAGGACTGCAATACGTTATTACGGACATAGGATCAAAACAAAGAAAACGTGATTATTTGCTTCGTTGTTTAGACGAAAGTACTTTAAACAACGCAAAAACTGCTGATTTAGTCCACATAGTCAACGTGATTACAAGTATTTATAACTTTATTAATATTTCTGAGAGCGATTATGATGGTAACGACATTATGAACAATTTTTTGCGTGTGTTTCGGAAATGAAATAGTGCTAATTCAAATGAAAAAGGCGAAGTGTTCACTCCTGACCACATTGCACAGTTAATGTTCGAACTTATTGATGTTAGTCCTGAAAATGTCATTCTAGATCCAACTTGTGGATCTGGAACTTTTTTAACTAACGCAATGAATTTAATGTTAAGAAAAGTTGCTGCTGACAACACTTTAGACGTTGAACAAAAACATTTACTGGCGCAAGAAATCAAGAAAAATCATATTATTGGTATTGAAATCAATGATTTTAACGCCACTTTAGCCGGAATCAATATGCTTTTACACGGTGATGGCTGCACTAATATTTGAACTAATGACTGTTTTGCTGAAATTAAGAAATTAACCAATTTATATGATCGTGTGTTAATGAATCCGCCTTTTAGTATCAAAATTAAGGAATTAAGTTTTGTGAAATTGGCACTCGACCATATGCAAAATAATGGGTTTTTAGCGACCATTTTGCCTAAAAGTGTGCTCAAAGGCACAGAAAAACAAAATGTTGATTTACTCAAAGAAATATTCCAAACTAACGAATTAGTTAGTGTAATTTCACTGCCAAATGATTTATTTTTACCTAATGCTGGTGTAGCTACTGTGATTGCTGTGTTTTACAAAAACATTGAAAAACAAACCAATCCGAAGTATAAAAATACACTTTTTATCAATATGAGTGACGATGGGTTTGTCTATAGTGGTCAGTATCGTGAAATGACAGATCAGTGACACGCAATTAAAAACGAAGTCTTGAATGCTTACAAAAAACACAACTATAACGAACTAAGAGCTTTAACAAAAGTTATTAACTATCAAGATGAGTTACTATTCGAAAGTTTCAATTCGCATCGACCCTATGAAGTAGCACAAAGTACTTTTGTAAAAACAATTCGCGAAAATTTAAGTGCCAAAATGCTCTGCGGCTACACTAATGATCCACTAACTAATCATTATTTATTTAAAAATTATTCGAAAACAAAAATAGAAAATTTACCAGAAAGAGCTTTTCAACGCTTTAAAATTACTGATTTGCTATACAAAATCGAAAAAGGTCGAGAAAAGCACAGTATTGATCGCAAACTCGAAAATAAATACATTAGTGGTGTTCCACTTTTAATAGCTAAAAAAGACAACAATGGTGTTGGTGGTTTAGTTAGTGAATATACAAAAACTTATGCCAACAAATTCGCAATTATCACCGGTGGCGATGGTGGTGGTGGCAAAACTTACTACTGCGACTTTGATTTTGCGGCAACTAGTTTTGTTTTGATAGCTGATTTAAAACCAGAATTACAGCCATTATTTGATGACTTTGCGAAATTTTACTTAGCAACTCGAATTAGTGAAAGGCTTTACAAAAACATCAACCACGGTCGCACTATCAGTGAATTAAGCTCTGAAATTGATATTCTTTTGCCAGTTAAACCGACCGGTGAAATAGACACAAAATATATGTCTGACTACATAAAAAACCTGAAAATCTAATGTGTGACTGTGAGTTCTAATTTCAGCTAATTTTAAGAAAAAAGTACAAAACTGAACACTTTTAAAACAATTTTTACAGTTTTTATTTCACTTTTTCAAAACGATTTTACTCAAAAGAAATCGTTTTATTTTATAATAACGCACGAGTATTCAATGTAGTACTCCTTAGCTATTTCATAGCTCAAAAGTCCAGAAGGAGATAAATGTCAAAATATGAAATTATTTTGATCCTTGATCCTAAAGCTGAAGACAAAGTTGGTTTCAACTTAGTAAATGATGTCTTCGGACAAGCTCAAGTATCAAAAGCTGAAAAAATGCAAATCACAGATTTAGCATACCCAATTCATAGTTCACACAAGGCACAATTTTTAAACTTCCTTGTTAAATCACCAAGTCATTTAATCGCTGAATTTGTGCGTCGTGCAAACATAGTGAAAGAAATTTGAAAACATCTTGTAGTTAACCTTGATACTGAAAAAGGTTATGGCAAAGAAAGAAAAGTATTTAAGAAACACTTTGTGAAACGTGATGGACAACAAAGTGGTGACAGAGTTCCATTTGAGCGTAGAGAATATAAAAAACCAAGACAATTTACCAAACCAGAAAATGCAACTCCAAAAAGTGAATAAGCAAATTACAAATTAAAAAATTCTTCAATCAAATAGTTATTACGTTAGATAGTTTTATCAGCAACAATATTAAGAAAAGAAATCAAAATGAATTTAAATAGAGTTATTTTAGTAGGTCGTATTTCTAATGATGTTCGTTATTTCCAAACATCAACAGGCGTTCCTTATGCGCGTTTTACAATCGCGATTACTCGCAGAGGCAACACTCAAAACGAAAATACAGATTTTGTGCCAGTTATCGCATGAAGAACTCAAGCAGAATTTGTAAGTCGTTATTTAGGTAAGGGTGATTTGATTAGTATCGAAGGAACTATTCAATCTTCGCAATATACTGACAAAAACAATGTCTTGGTTCGTGCAGTTGATGTTGCAGTTGATACTATTAATCCGTTAGAAAGTCGCGAAATGCGGATGGCACGTAGATCACGTCAACAAGGTGGTAACTCACTAGGTGCGAGTTTTCGTGATCAAAACTCATATACGCCAAGATTTCGTAACAATAATTGAAATAATCAAACTGCTCAACAAGATGAAAACCCAGAAATGCCTGAAATGGTGAATTCATACCAAAATGTACCTGATTTTAGCTTTCGTCAACCAACTAGTTCACATAATAATGTTGAAATTAAGAACGATGATGACGTTGACGCAGTTGATGATTTATTTGAAACAGAAACACAATTAGCTAATTTCGCTAAAAAAACCGGTAACTTTAGCTTGCCAAAAATTGATGCAGATACTGACGACGAAACTAATAACAAAACTAGAAAAAATCGTTTCGATGATCTTTTTTCAGACGAAGAAGAATTTTAAGAATTCATTGATAAACTAACCTAGTTAGTTGTTAAAACTTAGGAGCAAAAATGATTAAAAGAAAAGATAAAAAATCTTCATTTGGTAAACGTCGTAGATGTGAAATCTGTGAACTTAAATACAATTACATTGATTTTAAAGATGTAGAATTTCTTAACAAATATGTTAGCGGTACAGGTCAAATTAAACCAAGACTTACAACAGGTGCTTGTGCAAAAGACCAAAGAAAAATCGCAATGGCTATTAAAAGAGCTCGTTACATCGCGTTAATGCCTTACACCAAAGATAGAGTACGTGTGCTTAAAAACGCTATTGCACCAGCTAATGCAGCCGCAAATTCACAACACAATAATCAACCAGCTGCTGCTAGTGCAGCACAAAATTCTGCTGACAACACTGCAAAATAACAGCTTAATTTTCAAACTACTCAGCTGAGTAGTTTTTTTATTTTGCTTAAAATCAAAGATGGTAAATAAAACCATAAATTGATGACTAAGTCTATGTTATAGGGTTAAATTTAAAATCTATTAAAAACTAACTTTGAAACTTTATCTTGAAACTTTTTTACTTTTGTTCTTTAGTTTCTAAGCGAAAAAGTCAAAATAAACAGCTAAAAATAATTGTTATTTTGTAAATATATCTATAACATAGGACTTTCTGCAAAAATTCAAGTTTTTTATTTTGTGCAAATATGCGTCTGTCAAAGTTATAATTTATACGTTTATATTAATATATAAATATTTAATATATTAGTACTAATTAATACACAAATGCACAAGATGGTATTGTTATGAAAATTGGACTTAAAAAATTACTTATCATTTCGATTTTAGGTTCTTCAGGAGTTGTTGGTACTACAACGTTGTTAACGCAAATTAAAACGAAAACAACTGAAGTTACTACGGTGAATGAACCTGTTGAACCTAAAGCTGAAACCACAACTACAAATGACCTTGATTCTACACTTGACAAGGATATTTTTTCTAGCGAACAACTTGATAGCAAACCAAGCGAAGATCTTGCATCAAAAGCAGACGCAGATAAAAGTGACCAACCACAAACTAGCAGTGTTCATTTACTTGGTACTGAGAAGCAAGTAAGATATATAGCGCTAGGTGATTCAATTTCAGCTGGTTTTACTGCTCTACTTCCACAAGATTACCAAGGTGAATTGCGTGATGGTAAAGTTAGCGGACTTTCATTTCCTGCTTTTTTAGCTAAATTTATTCAAACAGCTGCACCAGAAGCTTTAGCAAGTTTTGAAAACTTAAGTAGAAGTAGTTCGAGATTACTTGAGTGAAACACAATCTTAAAAAACGATTTTGGTTCACTGACTCCAAAACAACTTGCAGAATTACAAACACACTTTCAAACTACAGATCTAAATGCTTTGAGAGTAAACTTGCTAGCTAAATTGCAAAGTGCTAATTTAATTACAATTACGCTTGGTGCTAATGATGTTATAGATTATTTAATTTCAAAACTAAGTGATTTACCACTTAGTCAACTTTTTGGTCAAATTTTAAACAATTCACTTAACATTTCACAACTTGTTGGTATCGTTAGCCAATTTTTCCAAGATGCAATTAATTCCATCAAAGCTAATCAAATTGAGTTCATTAACAATTTAAAAACCATTAACCCAACTGCCAACATCAACTTTATTTCATACCCACTACCACTAGCGCAATTAAGTCAAATGATGAATTCGTTTCTTGCCAACAAGATCAATTTACCATTTGAAGTAAGCAGTGTATTAATTTCACTTTTAAATACTAACATAGCTGCTGTTGCCAAAGATAATGGCGTTAACTTTTTAAATGTTTACGATGAAACATATTGAAAAGAACACCTTGACCAACTCACACCAATGCTTTTTGATATTCACCCATCATTTTACGGTTACAAAAAAATGGCAATGGACATTTTTGTTAAACTAACCCGTAAAGAAGCTTCAACACAAGCTTTAAATGAGCACCAGTGAAACTTTAGTGCAAATTACCTTACTGACACAACTTTTTATGTGAGGCAGCTTGATTTTGAACAAGCTGACAATGAACTTTATGACCGTGTGTTTGGCACTGACAAAACTCAATTTTTATTTACCAACGATGACTTAATCAAAGCTCATCTTAACGAAGTTAGTCGTGATAATTACTACACGCGTGTTATCAACGAAGATCGTTTCCTTAACATTATTCTAGATGAATCAATTCTCCTTGGTTTACAAAACAATTTCTTTAGAGAACTTGACCCAGATGGTTTACTTTACGACTTTTTAACTAAGAATAACTTAGCGCACTTCCGTGAATTCAAAACTTGAGCACGTGAACAAAACTTTTTCACCACAATTTTACGTGATGCTGAAACTGCGTTTTTTGCTACTGACTGAAATCAAGATGGCACAGTTGATAAAGCTGACCAAAAATTCCAGAATCTTATTACCGCTTTTAAAAACGCAGTACTTGACGAAACAAGAAATGTGAGTTTAATAAAAAACTTATTACAAATTCCATTTTTAAGCAATGAATCAACACGCGCTGAATTTAAACACATCTTAGATGTGATGCTTACTAACTTTCTTGGTTCAGAAAAATGGTTACGTCAAAGCGTTAACCTTTTCACTGAGTTATTAAATACTTATAATTTAGGCAAATTTATCACAAAAAATGATTTTGCTACGGTAGCTACAAAACTATTAACACATCCAACTTTCAAAGACGCCATTGTCGAGTTTGTTGATTTGATTTTTGGTCAACCACAACTTTTTGCTGAGAATGTAACAACTTACCGTGATTTATTCGTGAGTTTCTTTAGTAACCAAAAAATTCAGGCTAAACTTACTAGCAGTCTTAGCACAATTATTACTGACTTCTTAAAAGACGATGAACTTAAACCTGTGTTTGCTCGTGTTGCTGCTAAATTGGTACTGCAAAACTTTAAATTTGATTTAGATGAAGTTAAGTTTACACAACTATTAAACTATGGCATTGCTGGTTTTAGCAAGGTTTCGAAAAATTTAAATCTTGTTGAAACTTTCTTTAGTTCTTTCTTCAAGAGTCTTGGGCAAACCAGAGAATTTAACTTTAACTTCACAAAAATTCTGGAAAATGCTTTTGTGCAAGTTCAAAGCATTTTTACGCCAACTAACATTAAACAAAGCATTCTCACATTTATCAAAGTACTTTTGAGCAACGAAAATGTTAGTTTGTACCAAAGTGAATTAAAAACTTTCTTCTTGCAACTTATTAATAGTGAAAAATTTTACCTCAATCAAAAGTTAGTAACTGCTATTGGCAATTTACTTAGTTCACAACTTAACTTATCTGCGCAGGTACAAACAGAAGTTAAGAACGTTTTAGCACAATTTACCAAAGCACCTGTTTTTGCTGATTTAGTCGAAAGCATTTTAGCGCAGGTGTTTGCGCAAGATGCTGCTGCTTACCTTAACGTTACTTCCTTTAGCCAACTAATTAAAGTTATTTTCACTAACATTGAAAAAAATCCTGCATTCTTTACAAAACTTAATGAGTTAGCACAATGAGTGCTTAAACAACCAACCATCCAAAACCTGCTTACCCAAGCTCTCAATGACAATCGAATTACTAAGTTTATTAGTTTTGAAACCGTCAAAACATTGTTAGCTGACTTGCTAAATTCACCAGAAACACACAATTTAGTAAGTAATTTTGTTCAAAATGCTCTTAATGACAACGATGAGGAGAACTTAAACTACGTTTCGTTATTGCGAAATTGATTTAAAAACGCCGACAATAACACTTTTATCAGTAGTTACCTTGCTTCGCTTGTGCAAATTTTTTTACACAAGCCAACAGTCAAAACCGCCGTTGTGAACATTGTGACTGACTTATTCCCACAATCACTAAGTCAAAATTTAGAAGCTGATCGACTTCACAAGTTTTTTGCTGCTTTTTATGACCAAGTGCTTATTTTTAATAATGAATTTGACTTTAGTACAACCTTTATTCAAGATTTAATTGCAGAATTAGCTCAAAATCCTGACGCAGCACAATTAAACATCATCACCTTATTAACTACAATTGCCCAAAAACTATTTAGTGACGAAAAACTTAGTCGTCAAATTTTTACAATTGCCCAACAACTTTTAAGCGCAGAAACTTTACGTGAATTCGCCCCAGAATACAAGCAATTTTTAGTTAATTTACTTACTAGTGCAACTTCACCAGTAGCAAAAATACTTGCTGGCAAATTAAGTGAAGTTGCTATTCGAACTTTTAATTTAGACGTAGAAAACACGGCGCCTTTACAAAATTCGCTTCGCAAATTGCTTACTACCAATGAATTTCTTGACCTTACCTTTGTGGTTGTTGACCAGATTTTTGCACTCACGCCTGAACAAATTAGTCAAACTAAAGACTTTAATGAATTAATTAAACTTATTTTGCAAGGTATGTCACATAACGATGCTCTGTTTGAGTCAGCTAATAAATTAGTCCAAATCGCCTTGAATGATGACACGATTGCCCAATTAGTACTTGCTACAATTAAAAAATCAGTACCACTATTAGCAACACAAATTGATCTTCCATTCATCAAAGAACTTAGTTCGCTTGTCTTTAGTTCGCAAGCATTTCGTGAAATTTTAGATGAACTTATTCAAAGTGCCTTTGCCTCAACTGCTGACGGTAACCAACAACTTACTTTCTTGGTAATTTTAAAAAATTGAGCAACCAACAACAATACCGAAGCTTTAAGTGCAAAAGTTAAAACTTTTGTTACTGAATTAATTAATTCAGACGTTGTTAAAAACAAAGTTGTTGACTTTATTACTAGTGAAATTAGCGATAACTTACTAGCGAACGTTGAACCTGCACGTGCAAAAGCATTGTTTAGTGCACTTTATAATCTTGCTTACCAATTACAAGACCAACCAGAGTGAAATTTAATTAACAAATTTATTGATCGTTTAGTTGTTGCAATTCAAAACAATGACGGTAGTTTTAATTTTGTTACTTATTTACAAAACTTTATTCAAAGTGAATTTAGTAATTTCAGTGCTGAAGGTAAATTAATAAGCATTCTTCAGAGTTTGTTAGGCAGCCAGGAATTAAAAAACTTCAAACCTGAAATTGCTCAAATTTTAATTAATGCCTTCCAGATGCCAAATGGTTTATTCAAAAACCTTCTACTTGACACTTTGGGCGCAAAAATTGCAACTGTACTTAAGATCAAAGATCTTGCAGCGTTGAAAAATGCTCTTTCTGTTCTTTACAACAGCAAGGAATTTGAGCGAGTTATTACTTTAGTTGTAGAACAAATTTTCAAATGAGACGCACGTTCGCTTGCACAAAAAAATAACTTAAGCGAACTAATCGCTCTAATTTTTAGTGATCTTGGCGACAATAGCGAATTGTTTAGTGCGATTGCTAACTTACTTGAAAAAGCAGTGACACAAGATATTTTCAAAACTTGAATTGAAACTAAACTTAGCTCACTAATACCAGAATTAGGCAACAAGTTAGATGCAACTTTCTTTGTGAATTTAGTTAGAGTTGCCTTTAAATCACCAGCTTTTCGAACTTTAGTTAGTGACTTTCTTAATGTTGGTTTAACTGCTAGTCGTGATGCGCGTTTAGCTGACAAATTTAATTTAATTAGCGTTCTTAAGAATTGAATCAAAGCACCACAGGTGCGCACACGTCTAGCACAAACACTGCAACAATTAACCACTGATTTATTAGAAAATCAAGACACTTGAATCACAATTCGAAACATAATTAAGTCTTATATTCCTGCTTATCTTACAGAAGATATTGCGCCAATTAGATTGAACTCTTTACTAAATGACCTTAAAACTGCATTTGTTGAGTTTCAACATAATTTGAATATCATTGGTGATTTGGTTAACCAAGTGCTTGAAGCTTTTGTCACACAAGATAATTTTTCAGTTGTCGACTTTCTCACAAATTATTTCAAAGCACAATTTAGATTCGCAGATACAAACAAACTTTTAGTTAGCGCGCTCCAAAAACTTTTATCTGATAGTAATATTCGCAAATATACTCCTGAATTCAAGACAATAATTTTGAATTTATTAACTCATCCTACTTCACCAGTTGTTGCCCAACTCCAACAAATTTTTAGTTCGTTAAACAACAATAACGTTTTAACAACGCAACAAACCAATGAGTTACTTAACGAAATTTTAAACTTGGACTCAGCACACGAATTAATTGTGGCTTTACTCAACCAAATGTTCTTGCCTGAAAACAACCAAAGTTATGACAGTTTAACAGAATTATTTAAAGCAACCTTAAGCGATTTAGAAACTAATGAAGCATTATTCACAAAGTTAAAAACTTTCGTCTCAGATGTAAGTGAGTTACCAAACTTTGTTTTATTGATGCAAGATAAATTAGGATTCTTGGCCGAAAGAGTAACTTCACAAAGTGTCTACTCTCTTGTTAAAGCGTTAACAAAACAACTTTTAGTAAGTAAAAACTTTAGAATTTTACTTAGTCACTTTGTCCAAAATGCCTTTGTTACAGACACAGCTGCAAAATTAGATCTTAGCAAGTACTTTGATTTTGCTGCTTTACTCAAAACTTGATTTACTACTCCGCAAGCCAAAGAATTTATTAGCAACAATGCTCAAGCCCTAATTCTTTCTTTCTTTAATGACAATTCAGAAAATCAAGAGTTGGTAACTGCTGTGACTAACTTAGCTACTGAATATCTAACTAGTTCAACAAACACAAGCCTAACTTTCTTGCGACAAACTAACATTCAGTCATTTTTAAAAGCGCTTTATTTAGAAATACCAAATTTAGTTGCTGACTTTGGTTTGATAACTAATTTCACTCCAGCATTTATTGAGGCCTTTTTAGCAATTCCTCAAAATCAAACATTTGATTTTAAAGCCTTTATTGTAGACTTTTTCGCGAAAAATCTAGTTTTTGTTGATGCCAACAAAAAACTAAATCAAACAACGCTTAAAACTCTGTTAATTAAAGTGTTGGGCAATAGTCGTTTGTATGTTGAAAGAGATGGTTTAGCAGCTTTATTGACACAAATTTTAAGTGACCAAAATTCTATTTTGACACAACAAGCAAGCAAATACTTGCAGCGTGTTTTAGCCCTTGATGACCAAAGCACAAAGACACTTACAACAAATTTGGTTCAATCACAAGCTTTCCGCGCATTTGTGCAAACTGCAGTTGATGTTTTATTTAGCAAAGACATTAGTCAAATCAGCAACGCAACAAATTTAGTTGAACTTTTTGGCCACATTTTTAGTGAAAACCAAACCGCTTGACGTCAATTGACTTCGTTTGCTGGTGAGTTAGCACACATTATTGTTAGTGAGCCAACAATCAAAGCGCACATCACTAATCTCATTACCAACTTAGCAACAAAAAACAACGTTGAAATTGACCAAAAACTATTTCTTCATATTATTGATGCTTTCTTCGCGAGTGAGTCGCTTCAAGAACTTTTACAAGCACTCATTACTGATGCGATGAATTACCAAAAAGATTCACCTACTGTTAACGTTTACACCTTTATCAAAGACTTTTTGGTAAAGAATCGTCGTAAAATCAGTTCCATACTTGATAAGTTAATTGTTGATGACTTGTTGCTTAACAAAAACGTTAAACAAAGCATTTTGACCACTGTAAATTCACTTGTTAAAGAATGAATGAAATTTGGTGTGTTTACAGTGAACTTTGACCAATTTTTAAAAGATGTTTACTCTTCAATTGTGACTACAATTGCAAACTTTGGTTTAAGTAACAAAGTTGCCAACTTATTTATTCACAATTTCACTGAACTAGGTTCATTTGCCAACTTTGACTTTACTAAGATTATTACCACTGTAACTAATGATTTTGTCGATTCAAACATTTATTATTTCTTAGCAGATTTAGTGGCAAACATCTTTAAAAACCAAAGCTTGCAAACTGCGAATTCAAAAGCTGTACTTTCACAAATTATGCTTAACTTATTTGCTAACTCATCTTCACCATTCCAACAAAAATTTGTTGGCCAACTGGCTGAATTAGCAACAACAAATTCGTTTGGTTACATTGACACAGCAGATATTTTCCGTTACTGAGATAACTTAACTCACACTGACGAATTCTCTAACTTATTAAATGCTCTCATTGAAGCTGGTTTCAATAGTGCTAATGAATTTGAAGAAACTTACAAACACTATAATTTAAGCGACATAATTATTCGTATTCTTGATAAAGCGGAAGTACACAACGCAACAACATCCTTCTTGAATCGAACAATTAATTACATTTTGGCTCAAAAACCAATTACTAATACTATTTCACAAAGTTTAAGCCAACTCTTACCACACTTTAGCGGCAATTTCTTCCAAAAAACTTTCCTTAATATTCTAATTTACGCACTAAATAGTCAACAAGGTAACGAATTGTTAACCAACTTCTTGCGTAATATTTTCATTCGCGAATCGAACACTAATTTCGTTAAAAACTTTAATTTTGCAAACCTAGCAAGTAGTTGACTTTTCCGAGAAAAAACTTCACTAGCACCACTAGTGAAACAGTTATTGCACTCAACTTTAGATAATTTAGTTAACACACTACCAAACGAAATTTCAATTTCTAGTTTGCCAAGTCAACTAATTAACTCACTCAACAAAACTCAAATTTATGCTAACTTCCAACTATTGTTGAGTCTGGCAAACGATTTTCTTAAACAAACACAACTTTTAGATAACTTTGTTGACGAATTTTTCGCTTGAAATGAAAGTCAAAATCTCAATAATAACCTTGAAATTCAACTAAGCTTTAGCGATTTTGTTGCTAACTTTGCAAGTCGTTATCTTAGTGGGGATGTGCTCAACCAACACATTTTCACCTTAACCAAGAGTCTGTTAGTTAATGACCAAGTTAACAAAGTTTTAGCAGGCGGCCGTGGGTACAAACTTGACCAAATGCTTACGAATGTGTTACTTTATTTAGTTAATTATCGTGACAAAGTAGGCACTAAACTTACTGACACCTTCACTAATTGATTTGGCGCCCAACAAGTACAAAAATTAGGGTTAGATAGCAATACCTTAAGCAAGTTTTATAGTGACTTAATGCAAAATCAAGCAACCTCTAAATTTATCTTAAGTTTTGTTAGTTTAGTCTTTAACAAAACTGCTAACAACAATGCTGAAATAAAAACCAAGATTTTAGCAGCACAAAATTGATGAGAATTGTTTGAATTGCTTACAGATGATTCACCTACTGCGCTCCGTACAGAAACTAATTTCTGAACTAGCCTTTTAAACTTTGTGCAAGCGCAACCAATTAATTCTGAACTAGTCCATAAAGTTATTGATCATATACTTGTAACCCAGGTTCCTGACCTAGCGCGTTTCTTTGATGCTGATTTAATCTTTAAGGTTATTAAAAATCTTGGTGTTGCCGACTTAACTAAACTTTCACACAACTTATTTGTCTTTCGCAATAAAGCCGTAGCTTACCACACAGCAAAAGACACCGAGATTTCAATCTCTACAATAATTTTGGACTGAATCGAGCACAACTTGGGTCTTAAGCAAGCGCCATATGCTACTGATTTACCTGCTTTAACTGCGAACTTAATAAACTTTACGAAAAAACTTTTTGCTGATACAACTATTCTTACCAATTTAGTACCAAAACTTTACCAATTAATTCCGCTTGCGCATAAACTTTCGCCTGAACAAGAAAATAGGATGCAAAATACATTTGTTTACATCTTACAAGCGGCACTTGGTACTTATCAAAAAGCTAGTGGTGAAGTTGAACAATTACCAGCAGTCTTTCTACTTGCTAACATTCGTGATTTAATTCAGGGTAACTTTGACTTTGATAAATTCGTGACCAGAACATACCAAGTTGAAGTTCAACTTGCGCATAGTTCTAATACTGAAACAGCAGTAACTTCACAAAGTTTTGCGCAAAAATTTGAAAATTGACTTAGCACAATTATTGCTGCCTTCTTTGACGCAAGTTCACCAAATGCAGCTGATGCGCAAACGAAAGCTACTTTTGTGCTCGCAATACTCACTAAGTTAGATTCAAAATTAGCCGAATTAGCTCTCAAACCAATTGCCACTTTCTTTGCTCCTGACAAAGAAAACATTAGTTATGACCTTATTTTGTGACGCGAATTACTTTTACAAGAATCAGCCCACAAACTTTTCAGTGCATTCTTCCAGACTAAACCATCAGTAGTGGCAACACCAACAAGTGTGTTCAATTTAGCATTGATGTTGAAAAACTTTGTGTTTGCTAAAACAGATACTCTGTTCGCGGCGTTCAAAAATGTTTTGGATGAATATGCGGCAAAATTAATTTTCACTCGTTGATACGATTCTCAAGTTGCACATTTACACTCTGCTTTCAATAGATATATTGATGCTAACACCGCGCTAACTATTGTTAAAGACTTCTTTAGCACTGACACTAAAGTTGCAAGAACAGTAATTGCGCACTTTAAATCTACCTTAACAAGAAACTTACAAATGTTTGTGCCTGTAACTTATGCTGAGCAAGAACCAGCTAACACCAAATTTACTTTTGACTTTAGACCACTCTTCTTAGCTCACAACCAACAAGGTCAAAACTCAAGCGCACTTTTCTAAGCAATTACCAAACAACTGCTTACTGTTGTTCTTACAAACAAGAATTTTATTGGGCAAGTACTTGACTTTGTGATGGTAGAGGTCTTAGAAACTAAAACTGACTTATTGTTCGAAAATGGTTCACGTCAAGCAAATGCAAATTATGCTCAGATAAAACAAGCCATAGCTGACTTAGCAACTCAATTAGTTAATGCGCCATTGCTTAACCGTGCTTTAGAACAGGGTTACGAAAAAGCACTAGTAAACTTAGAGCACACAAATAATGACATAGGCGCAATTTTTGCAACGGCCTTTAAGTCGGAATTTACAACATACCAACAAAACGCATTTATTTTCAACGACATTTTGAATGTATTGCAACCAACCCACATTGAAGGCTTGTTGGCTAATAATTCTAACTACTTGACGCAGTTAGCTACCTTCTTTATGCAACAATACATGACCAAGTTGCAAGGAAACATTGATCCTCCAACTTCACCATTTGTTTCACTAGTTCAAATGTTTAAGCAAGAAGTTTCGCCATCAAACATAAAATTAATTACTGACAACTTAGCAAGTTTTATCGGCAGCGAACACTTTCAACAAATGTTCCAACTTGTGTTTGTTGCCATTAAACAATTTGCTCAAGATCCAAACAGCACTCTTGCTCGTGTGCTTTGACACGCACCTTTAGACTCATTTGCCGCAACTCCTGGCGAAATTAAAAATAACACCTTGGCACGACTAATTAAACTAGTAATGGCAACTTTACAAGATATGATAGTTGCTAATTCAATCACTTACAATGGTCACCAATTAGACTTCTTAGATACCTTGTATGTAAACTTCGATGCTTTTCTTCGTTTACCAAGTATTAGCTCGTGGTTAGACCAACTGCTTAATAAAATTAGCATCGGCACTGTGACACGAATTCCTCTTAGCAGCATCTTTGATGCAAATTATCGTGGAGAATTACTTAATTTATTCTTCAACTCAACTAACGGTCGCGAAATTTTAAGAGTGTTACCACGTACTTTAGTTGATGCTTACCATTTTGATGTTATTGATAACAATCAGGAATTTAAGTTTTCACGCATTCTTAAAGCAATTGCACTTGAACTTTCTGGCCAGGGTAGTTCACAACACGCAGTTGCACTACAAGGCTATATTAAAGGATGATTCGACGAATTACTTAAATTACGTTCAACCCAACAAAAGATTGCCCAGGTTGTCATAGCATTTTTCCCAACTGCTTACCAAGCTAACATCGACCAAAGCGAACTGAAAAATGCGTTAGCCTGAATTGTGAATTGATTCACCAAAGACACTCGCTTCTACAACCTTGTTGAAGCCTTTGTGAGCAGTTTTGGCGAGTACGCCAACACGCTGGGCCCTGACGAAGAATTTGAATTTAGTGGTTTGGCAAACTACTTTATGACTAATAAATTCACTTTTGAAGGTGGCGAACTTACCTTTGTCGAAATTTTAGATGGTCTCTTCCGTGAGTACATTAGCAACCCGCCAAGAGTGAATGTCTTCAACATTTTGTTGCAAATTCTCAAAAATACTATTGACAATAGTTCGGGTCCAGATAAACAAAATAGTTTGAGCGACTTAATTGTCAACGCTTTAGTGGCGGCGCAATTGCAGCGTCAACAAGCTAATAATCAACCTGTAACAAGTGAACAAAGAGAACGCTTACGCCTAGAAATTAGTGCTAAACTAAAATACTTACTTGCTAACGAAACTATTTTTGCTTTCATTGAGCAACTATTCAAAAAGATTATTGCTAACTACAAAACACTGGCAATACAACGTCAAGAGCATCAACCTGTCCTCAAAACTTATGGTGATTTAGTCTTACTAATTAAAGATACGATCTTCCAAGACGATGAAATGTGAGCGAAATTTATCGAGGTTGGTAAAGTGCTTCTCCGTGAAGATAACTTTACAACCTTCTTGCCACTTGACTTTAAACCGCTTTTGGCAAACTTCTTAGGTACCAATGGTGTGCTTAGTTACACTGATTTATATAACTTTGCCACAGTCTTCTTGGCCACGCCACAGATTCGTGAATACCTTAATTATTTACTTGAATTATTTTTCTTTGCACATCCTAATGGTTACCAACCACTTAGTTTGGCTGCACGGAATGGCAATGCTATTAACTTTAATTTTGACCTTGCCACCGCACTTAGAAATCAAACTGACCGGCAAAACTTTATCGCCAAAACAAAAGAACTCATTTTTAGTGCAACGAAAAATCCATTACTTCGTGCTATGTTAAACAATAAGATTTACGATGCGTTGAACTACTCACTCATCACATCGCAAACTCTTAACTTAGATCAAAACACAATTGCTACATACCAGCAAACTATTAGAGACTTTAGTAACATTGTGCTTGATCACTTAGAATCATTTGACAACAGTGTGCCAATTTTCGATCATGCACTCGAACTTTACATTCAAACCGTGAGCTTGGAAGGTAAAACTAATGCTGATTTTGTGACAGCTTTTGTGCAAGAATTTATGTTTAACAAAAACAAAAATAATTTATTTGACGAATTTGTGCTTGGTTTAACACATTTCTGAGCAACCAACGCAGAAACCAGTGATAACTTTGGTCGGATTTTAACTAATTTGTTCAAACTCTTGCTCCACACAATGGCGCAACGTCAGGAGAATTCGTTAGGTACAATGCTTGTTAATGCGTTGCCGCCAATTCTTAAACAAGTCATCGCAGAAAACTTTTCAGGACAAGAAATTAATCAATTTATTAATGATTTAATTCGATACAGACCACACTTCATTGATTCGTTACTTCAAATTATCGTTGTTGACTTTGGTCAATACACCATCAATACTGACAGCGAGAGAAAAAAATGATGAACTTTACAAAAAGCTTTCATCACAATTTTTCAAGGTGGCATCAAACCGGAGAACACTAACAAAATTGACTGAACAACTACAATAGCTGCTGGCAACTATAAAAATAGTAAATTGTACAAGTTCTTCAGCAACGATTTCCCTCAACTCTTAGACTGACATACTGAGTTCTTTAAAAAATTATTTTATGCAGTGTTGGTTGGTTTTCCACATTACTACGGCATTCCTGTTACAGCACAACTTAAAAAATTAGCTGCAGAATCAAGTGACGATCTTTTCTTCTTTCCAACTTTAAATTCAGCAGCGCCGCATCAATTATTCTTAATTTTTAAAGATCAATTTTTCGAAATGCTTGCCAATGGAACAGTTAGCGCTTTTAACAAAACTCAAACTGAAACCAGAGCACAAGCAGCTGAACCTACCGCCTTTCCAGTCGGCGTTGATCAAATTTATAGGTGGTTCAAATTATTCCCACTTCGAGATAGAGGTTTACTTTCAAGAAGCTTCGCTAACTATGGCAAACTTGTGTTAAGTCAACTGCAAAAACGACCAGCGGATGTGCGACGTTTGATTACTGACTTTAAAATTGTCGAAGCTCTACTGCCAGGACTTTCGAAATTGGTTGCTGACAACCAAGCCAACATAAGTTTTAGCGCAGCAGAAATTGAGAACTTATTAGTAAGTATATTTACTGATAGTCAAATGAACGAAACATTGCAAACTTTCTGAGAAATTATAAATACAAAATCTTTAACAACTGGTGATTATGAATATGTTCCAAATGTGGCGGCAAACATTACATTTGAGAACTTAATTAACGTTATGATTAGTAATTTCTTTGGGCATCTTGGCAGCGAAAACACCATTAAAGTTTTTACAGCTATAATTAATAATCAAGCTATTCGCACTCTGGCTGCAAAAGTATTGGTTGCGAAACTGTCAACTAAAGGATTTAGCGATATTAACAAAATTTCATCAGCAGTAGATACAATTCAGGCATTTCTTTGACATTTCTATCAAGGTTTACTAGCTGACAAACGCGCCAGTGGCACTGCTTCAGTTTTAAGTAGTTTTGCTTCGAGTGCAATCGAAATTCTCAAAAAGCGTTTCCTTCGAGCTGACGTCTTAATTAGGAATCAAAGTGGTGTTGTAATAGAAAATCTAACAGCGGCCTTGATTGACATTTTACTAAGTAAGATTAGTAATGTTAAGGTGAAAAAAGATATCAAAAATTACGAAATAGATTTAAAAACGCTTGATAATGCGACATCATTCTTTGAACGAATTTTTGAAAAAATTCCTGGTCGAGTCTTTACACGCATGCTTAATTTGTTGTTTGAAGCAAGTCCAGCAAATCAAAATCAAGGCATTTTTAGCATTTTATTTACACCACCAACAGCAGAAACTAATAAGACTTTATCAAAATTCAATATTACGTTCGATCCTACTTCAATAAAGAGTGTAGTTTCGATTTTAGGTGGGGCAATAGGACGTATTATCTTCTCACTCTTTAAAAATATCTTTACAGAATATGTTTATGATATTCAGAGAAATAAAGAGCAGTGAGTTTGATACCGGAATATCCATAATAACTCTGAACCTTTCAAAGCGATTAAGCGTTTGGCAGCAATTTTTTACTGAAACGCAACAGCATCAGAAAGTTACACATCAGGTTTGTGGTTTAAAATTTTATTTAAAGTTCTCCACGATGGTTTTGAAACTGCTTTAGAAAAAGCTACAAGAGCTGTACCTGCATATGTAAGATATTCAGTAAAATATTTTGCCGAACGAACGAGTATTTACAAAAATCGTGAAATTGGTTACTACCAATTTGGTTACTGAAGTCTTGGTAGAGGTGCTGAACCTGATGTCGCAGACCACTGGTGATTTGGAGCGGCCAACGGTTATTACGGCATAGCTCCTAATGAAAATTCATCAAATAAAACTAATTACGGTAAAGACTTTATTTCTTCATATGTAATTTATGGTAAGTTTGATTCAACAAGAACGAACATCGATTATCATACTGGTAAGAAAATGTTAGATGCATTCTGAGTGTATTTGAAGGAAATGAAAATTTAAGTCAAATCAATGTGTTACTTTCTAACTTGAACATAAATATTTCACCTCGATAACTCGAGGTGTTTTTTATTCAAGACTAAACAATCTTTTGTTAGTGTTCTTCAGTGACATTAAATTTTTATTAAACTCATTAAAAAATAAAATTTTAAACTTTTTCATTTGAAAACAATAAAAAGCACACTGTTATGTGTGCTTTAAATTACCAAAGTTTAATAATAAAAATGTTTAGTTTTCGGCAAAAACAAATGTTTTGGCAAATTCCTCGTCTGCAAATCTCGGTTGAGATCAAGTTGCTACATCGCGATAGTATTCACTTGGTGTAACGACAAGAGAAAGATTTTGGGTGTCTCAATTAGGTTTTAAATCAGGGTAAAGAAAAATTCTTTCATATACGTTTCAATATTCATAATTTTTTCAAGGGTTAATTATATCTTCGAAACTTTCAGTACCTTCAGCATCAATTTTTCTAATTCTTAAAGTTCATTTATCGCGATGGTTGTAATAAGCATCCTCGAAACTAATTTGTTGTTTTTCTTCCGCAGTGAAATTAGCAGTTAAACTAACTCATGATTTGACGATTTTCTTAATTGCGTCGTCAGAAATTCTAAAACGGTCAATAGTGAAAGTAAATCTCTTAGTATTTGAACCGACACGCAATTCTATTACTACGTCTAGTGTTCCTGTTTCGTTATTAGCATTTTCGAAATTAACTATAGAAATCACAATTCCTGCCGCTTTTAAATTAGAATTAGTAAGTAGATTTTTATCATCTTCTGCTCTCGTTATATCTTCTTCACCTAAGAAAAATAAATATTTAACTCAATCTTCTGGACTATCAAGTCTTGAATTGTATTCACGCGCAAATTCTGTTGGTAACCAAGCGCGATGATCCTCTATTGGTCGATTTGGTTCACGCCAATCGTAACCAATGGCTACTCTACCAATATTAAAATTAATTGGATTTAAATAATAAATTCTAGTTGACAAATGTTCAAATTGTCCACGTTGAATAACTTCTCAATCACTTTGTGTTAAAGAAAGTGGCAATAAAACTTCACGATGTAACGTGCCAAGTTTGAGTTCAACTGTGGCTTCTAACCCTGTAGTTGAATTGCCACTGGTAGTGTAATTTTTAATCGTAATAACGCCACCGTTTCTTGCAAACTCAGGTGAATTCAATAATTCTTCGCCGTTAGTTTGTAACTCTGTAACTGTAACAAGATCCTCAGAACGATAACCCTGTTCTCCCTGATGATTATTTATTAAATCGATAAAATTATGTGGCGAAAAGAACGTATTATTTTGACTTAAAAGTTGTGGTAATGCCCCAGGTTTAAAGGAAGCATAACGCACTTTTTGGACAAACGTTTCCATTAGCACGGGTGCAGAAAGAAAACCATTGAAATTAAACTCGACTTTGTGTGATTTAGCACCGATTTTTAAACTAATTACCGCTGTTAAAGTACCTGCTTGGTCATTGATATTGGTTCAGCGATCAAAGTTAATATGAATACCAAGATCACGCAAATGTTGGCTTTCAAGTAATTGTTCGGTGCCATTTTCTGTTTGAGTAACAAGTAAAACATCTTGCGGACGATAGCCTTGTGTTGTTGTGCGGGTGTCAACAACTTCACAAAAGCTGAAGGTAAATAGTTTGTATAACCGCCATGCTCAACTATTTCATTTGCATGATCTAGTGTTAGTTTAGCATAATTGATTTTCGGTATTCACTCAGTAATTATGTCAGCGCCGAAGTCATCAGCTAGGGTAATTTGTTTAACAGCAGATGTCAAATTATTTACGCGGTCGTGTAATTTCACGTGGTAAATGACAATACTTCTAACACGATCATAGTCTGTGCGTTCAAGTACTAATTCATAGTTTGCAGGTAGGTTGAATGGTTGTGTGTTGAGTTGATACAACTGCACATCCGTATTGAAATTTACTTGTGTTGCGAGAATTGTGTTTTTTGGTCTTGTGCCCTTGTATGTAGCATTAGTACTTAAATTTGCAAATACTTGGTCAAAAATTACTTGTTGACTAAAAGTTGTCAAAGCAGCACTATTTGCTTGGTTAGCTTGGTCAAGTTGGGCGTGGTAGGCTGCGGTAGTTAAGAAAGTAGTCAGACTTTGCACTTTAGTTTGCACGCGGCCATTTTTGCTTACTTCCAAGACAAATTCAACTTGGCCAGTGGCATCATTGGCTACGAAATTACTAAGGTTAAAGGTAAAGCCACTAAGGCCATAATGACTCTGGTCAAAAGGTTGGTTAGTGTTAGCATCAACCAAATTAAAGACTTTAAAGATACCTTCACTCTGAGCACTATTAAGTGCTAAAGATGGCAATGTATTTTGGTAAGCAGGCGCTACAACTTGGAGCGCACCTAAAATTGTGTTAAATTCAAGGTCAGTTGTATTTTGAAAACCAGTGAGTTCTTTTTTAAGATCAAGAGTTAGATCAGTGTTTTTAGCTCGCAATGTTTGAATGTAAGTCACAGTTCCAGTTGTGTCGTCAGCAGTTAATCTTGGGGGTGTAACAAGCTCGTAAAATGCGGGGTTAGGAGTATATGGTCCTGTTGGTGTCATCAAACTAAAGTTTTGGGGTTGAGTAATAGCTTGACTTGGAAGTATGTTTGCAGGTGTACCGTTATAAGTTACAAATTTGTTGCTTTGGTCTTCTTCGAGTACAGCAAAATCATTAACTTTACCAAAGCCTGTGATAGTAATTATGTGAAGTTTGCTTGCAAAACCAGCTTGGTGTAAACGGAATGCGAACGCCAA